>CAMBDR010000097.1 GCA_945864765.1 Janthinobacterium lividum
ACATTGCGCCTTACGTCGTTACGCCAGAAGATATCGAGGCCGCCATTGAAGAGGGGCATGTTCGGGTTATGACTGAGAATGTGTGGCCCTGGCACTGACTGATTTTTCGCATTAAAACCCCATCCGCTCAGGGAAGGGTCAGCGCTTCCAGTGCCTCACACAAAGCACCATTTTGCCCGGCATGTTGATCACTACGGCCAAACAATACGCGCATCCCACATTGCGAACCCCACATACCTGCCTCGCTATGGCCGACGCCTTGCACCATGAAATATCGATGCGCAGCCTCAAGCTGCGCGCTCAGCTTATACTTTTTTGCCAGGGCTTTTTCATAGTTAAAATTGCTCATCGCGCGTTGAAGGCGCGCCGCCCCGCTCAAATTGGCCGGGGCCGACTGATCCAGTGGGTCGGCTATCTGCGTATCCTCAAAACCGGCAAAATAGCTGACCTGGCGCGCGGCAAAGCGCGCAAACATTCGCGCGGGCGGGAGCGTGAGCGGGTATTTAAAATCAACCCCGGAAAAATCCAGCCCATATTTATACTGATTAAAACCCGCCACTGGCCCGGTATAGGGCGCAAACGCCGTCGCGCCCTGGCTCACATCGCCAAGCGGGCGATCTTTATCAAAATACAGGTAGGTGCCGGGATTGGCGATAGCGTATTCCAGGCTCAGTCCGGCACGCATATGTTCATATTGATGATTCAGCGCCGCGTAGCGCTGCAACATTTGCCCACCCGCAGAGTGGCCCGCCATGACAATATGACGCAGGTTTGGGAATTGGTTTTGGTCACCCAGTTTGAGTAAAACATCATCCAGCACGGCAAAAGAACTGGCGATTTGTTTGGCGGCCTTTTTATTGGTCGGCAAGCCGATTGACCAGCCGGTACTGGTCCAATACGGCAGTTGCGGCGGCATGGTAGCGGCATCACGGTCTTCATGGTTGTAAAATTTGGGCGCAATGATCAGGGTGCTGGCGGCATCGCCGCTTTGTTTGAGCAGGGCCAGGGTATCGGCGAAATAATGATCTGCATCCCGGTTAACCCCATGCAGCACCAGCACCACGCGCGTGATTTTCTGCATGGCGGCGCTATCGGTCAGTGCATGATTGCTGTACACCTCGAACGGATAAGCCGCAGAGGGCAAGCCGAGGTGGATGATTTGCTGCGGGTTGCTTGCAGCAAGGCTTGTCGCGGCTGCGATATTTGCCGCCGCAAGCCAGATCAATGGCAAAATGAGAACTCGCACCAAAACCATCGCCACACCCTTTTATAATGCGAATTAACGCCAACTTGCGGCATGGATTCATGCTGCTTGAATGCAAGTATAACGCATCTTATAGTCCGTTCACCCATAAAAGAAACGGGTTGCTCCTGACCAGAAGAGCAACTCGCTTAATGTAAACATACATTCCCTCATTTCTTTAAAAGTCTATGCATTTTGCGAAAATTTTCCCCATCTTATCGGATTTGAGTTACCTTAATTCCTTTTTTTTGCAGTAAATCAACAATACTGTTCGGCCCCGCCATATGGCCCGCCCCCACCACGATGAAGGCAGGCTTGCCGCTTTGCAATAATTGGATGATTTTTTCGGTCATCAAAATATTACGCTCATCCAGCAGGGCTTTCATCATCTTTTCCGAGCCGGGGTCTCTGCTTGCCATTTCACGCAAGGTCTTGGCTAAGGCTTTGGCATCGCCATTACGCCAAGCCTGCAGCATGTCATGGAATGATTGCAGGAATTCGCCATTTTTCATCGCGCTTAAGGTGGAACTGAGTAAGGCATCATTGTCGGCATCGCTTAAACTGCTTAGGACTTGCCCCATGAATTCTGCGGTTTCAAATTCCTGGATTGGCTTGTTGTCAGCTTTGGCTTGCTTTATAAAATGGTAATCGATACCCAATCTAGCGTCATAACCCAATTTTTGCAACATGCCCAGCGATAAAGCGTTAGCCACAGGCATCGGTTTTAGTGTTTGCAAGGCTTCAGCTTCGGGGCCGATCAGATCGGTCAGTTGCTTCCACGTGGCTGCGCTTAAATGGTTTTGTAATTTGTCAGGCGGTGCATAGGTAACATGCGGGGCCATTTTTTGTTGGAAGCCTGGGGCACTTGAATCCAATTCTACCGCCAGTACTTCAGCGCGTTGGTAGGCCGCTTCTACTGCGGGCGGCAAGGGGTAAAAATCGGGTTTGGCGATGTGGACGGAACCAAACATATACACGGTTTTGTTGCCGGACTTGATTTCCCAAAACAAGCCTTTGGTAGCTTGCGTGGCGCTGGCCCCGGTGGCGTAAGTTGGGCTGATAAAGCCGAGCGAGAGTGCCAGCGGTAAAATGGCAGCGTGGCGCAACAGGGTGTTGCTCACATTGCGTGCGTACTGAAGGATGGCGGATTTCACATAAGTCCTTTGGGTTAAAAAGTCATTTAAAAAATTATGATTTGGCCAAACGGCCAGTAGGCATGGCAACCGGTGCGGCCAGGGTTTGCTTCCAGCGCCGTTTTAAGCCTGCCAGTGTGGCAATAATGACGATGGCAGCAGCGGGTAAAAACAGCGGCGAGGCTACGCCAATGACGGTTAAAACAATGCCAAGCAGTATCGGTGGCACGTAATAGAACCACGTATTGCGGTAGCCGCCCTGCATGCTCGCGTAGTTGTCCAGCGTGGCCAATGACAATGGCAGCGCGGCCACCAGCATCGGGGGCAAATAATTGAAGCCGGATTGGCTCAGGTCAAAGCCCATGCCCCATAACACGGCAAGCAGCAAAGCGGCGGGTAATACCGTGCAAGCCAGTGTTAAACCAAATTGGCGCAAACCGGTTAATGCAATCAGGCGATTATAGCCGTGGCCCTGTACGCCCGCAGGGAGTAATTTTAAAAGATGCTGCTCTTGCCTATGCTGTTGCAGCGCCTGAATGCCTTGCCGAATCACACCAATTGGCGTGCCAGAAACGGCCAAAGCCAAGGCCAGTGTGATGATTCTGATAGCGAAGGGTGCGTCGTGTTTGATGACGAAAAATGAAATGGCCAGAAAGCCGCCCAGCGATATAATCCAGGCCACATTGCTGATCACCACCGACCAATGCAAACCATAGCCCAGGCCGTAAATTAACAGGCGTGGTTTGTCCACCGGCTGTTGGATCGCACGCGCCAGGCTGGCGTCGTAGAAATAGCTGGCACCCAGCAGCTTGGCCCAGGTGATGGCGCTGGTTTTACTGGTTTCTCCGGTGATCATTTCAGTATAATCATCCAATTTTTTCTGGACGAACCAGGCGCGCTCGCCCTTGACCGCAAAAATACGCCGCGCCAGCAAATGGAACATCAGCAAAACCAGCGCCAGCGCCACCGCCGCAGGCAAGGGGCGATTGTCCCATAAGCCGGAATCCACGACCCAGCCAGGCAAGCAGGTAAAACTCAGTATTCCCACTGCAATGGCAAGGGGGATGGCCAACTTGGCTTCGCCAGGTGCGTATAAAAAACTCATCAGCAACAAGCTGCTACTGATGCCTAAGACGAACAGTAAAAAATGCCCGAGCGCCAGACTTGCCAGCAAGGCCAGTATGATGGATACGGAAAAAATAACGATGCCAAAGCTCCAATACAGGTGGCGTGCGAGGCCGGGCAGGGTTTGGTTGTGGTGCGGTGTCGCCAAACGCAAGCCGTTGACAACGAGTTGCGGCAAGGCACTGAGCAGTAGCGCGTACAGCATGCTGACAAAAATTAACAGTGCCACGGTATGCGCCAATTTGATGTGCAGCAGCAGCGGGATCAAAGGCAAACCCAGCGTCAGTGCAAGCAAGAGCCAGTACACGGTAAACGAACCCATGGTGCGCCGCTCCAGCAGCGCCGACCGGTAGATTTGAAATAAAATTTGCCCGTTCATTGCGTCACCTCGATAAAAATCTCTTCCAGATTACTGCCATGCTCGGCCAGCAAACTGTCCAGTGGCTGTTGAATTATGATTTTGCCATCTTTGATAAACGCCACATCCAGCGCCACCCGTTCCAGATCGGACAAAATATGGGTCGAAAAAATCATCGTGGTTTCGTGTTCAATGCCGCGATCAATCAGTTCACGCAGAAAATCACGCCGCCCGGCCGGGTCAAGGCTGGCCACCGGTTCATCCAGAATCAACAGCTCCGGGTCATGCGCCAGTGCGCGCACGATGGACAGGCGCTGCTTTTCACCACCCGATAAATTGCCGATGCGCTTATCGAGCAAACTGGCAGCAAACCAGCGCGCCAGCAAGGCATCCACTTTAACCTGGTTCCAACGCGGGTAAAAGGCCTTGAAGTAACTCAGCATTTGGCGCGGCGTCATCCATTCAAATAAATCGGACTGTTGCGGCACATACGCCAGCCGGGCGCGGGCGGCGTCGCTCAAGGCGTCCACCGGCTCGCCAAAAATGGTGGCTGTCCCGCCATCAATTTCACGCAAACCCAGCATGCATTCCATTAAGGTCGATTTGCCCGCGCCATTGCGCCCCAATAAACCAATCACTTGCCCCGGTTCGGCTTGCCAATCAAGCTGTTTCAATACCTGCTGGCTACCAAAGGCCTTGATCACGCCGCGCAGTTGAAACGGCAGTTGCGTTGATATTGCATTCATTTTTCCACCCCCAATAATTTGCTAAATAATTCGAGCGCCGTTTCACCATCAATTTCCAGTTGTTGCGCTTGTTCTGCCGCACGCTGTAGTGCGGGTAAAAATAATTCGATGCGGGCATCCAGGGTTTGGGGCGTGGCATGTTGCGCTGCTACCACCATGCCCAAACCGCGCCGACGCTCCAAAACGCCTGCCGCTTCAGCCAGGCTGTAGGCTTTGGAAATGGTCATCGGGTTCACCGCCAAGCTGTGCGCCAAATCACGCACCGAGGGTAAATCGTCCCCCGCGCTCAATTGACCGCCCGCTACCATGCGCTTGATCTGATCGAGTAATTGCTTGTAAATCGGCTCGCTCGACCCCGGTGCCACCGAAAACTGGATCGGAATTTTTTGTATCATGGCCAGGCTCCTGAAATGGCTATCTTCTAAAACACTGTATCGCTGTATCAGTGTATGCTCGCCATAATACACTAATGCACCGAATTTGCAAACAGAAATTGCAAGCAGAAATGGTGATGCATAATGAAAATTCTCCCGAAACCCGGTTTATTTCCCGATTTGCGCTAGAATTCAGTGAAACTGGCACCATATGCACATTCGCACACTCTCAAATTTGTTGGAAAAAGGACGTTTGGCCATGGTTCCCCATCTTGTCACTGCTTTGAACGGCCCTTTGCTGGAGCTGGAAAAGAAAATCCTGAACGCCACGCCCGCGATTGAGCGCTGGTTTCGGATGTCATGGCAAGAACACACTCCCCCCTTTTATTGCTCGGTCGATTTGCGCAATGCGGGTTTTAAGTTGGCTCCGGTGGATACCAATCTGTTTCCCGGCGCATTTAATCACTTGGCACCGGAAGTCTTGCCTTTAATGGTGCAAGCGGCGATGGCGGCGATTGATAAATATTGCCCGGATGCGCGCAATGTGGTGGTCATACCCGGCATCAACCTCGATAACGCTTGTTATTTGGAGAATTTGGGGCGGCTGGCGCAAATTTTGCGCCTCACTGGCTTAAACGTGCGGCTGGGCACCTTGCCGGGCCAAGTGCCCAAGGATGCGACCTTGACCCTGGCCGATGGCAATACCTTAAGCTTTGAACCCTTACAACGCTCGGCCAATGGGCGGCGTATCGGCCTGAAAAACTTTGACCCCTGCACCATCTTGCTCAACAATGATTTATCCGAGGGCGTGCCAGGTATTTTGGATAACTTGCATGAACAAAACCTGTTGCCGCCAGTACACGCGGGTTGGAGCTTGCGCCGCAAAAGCAATCACTTTGCCGCGTATGATGAAGTGGCCAAGAAATTTGGCAAACTGATTGAAGTCGATCCATGGATGTTGAATCCATTTTTTGCCAAATGCGGGCAAATTAATTTTCAGGAACGCGACGGGGCCGATTGTCTGGCCACCAATGTGGATAGTTTGCTCAGTAAAATTCGTAAAAAATACCGCGAATATGGCATCAAAGAAAAACCCTTCATTATTGTCAAGGCCGATGTCGGCACCTATGGCAAAGGCATTATGACGGTACGCGATGCCAAACAAATTCGGGATATTGAGCGCTATCGTGATGTGAAATTGTCGGTCGTGAAAGATGGCCATGAAGTGACGGATGTGATCATTCAGGAAGGCGTCTATACCTTCGAGCGTTTGAATGACGCCGTGACCGAACCGGTGGTGTATATGATAGATCGCTATGTGGTCGGCGGCTTTTACCGGGTGCATGCCGAGCGCGGCATGGATGAAAATCTCAAGGCCCCCGGTTCGCAATTTGTACCCTTGGCCTTTGCGCAACAACATGCCGTGCCCGATTTGCGCGCCCAACCGGGCACGGCGGCACCGAATCGATTTTATATGTATGGCGTGGTGGCGCGTCTGGCTTTGCTGGCCGCTTCGCTGGAACTGGAACGAACTGACCCGAATCCTGAAGTTTATTGAACACGACGTAAGCACCTTGAAAGAGACTGTGATGAAATTTGCCTTTTTAGCTGATCCGCTGGATCATTTTAAAATCTATAAAGATACCACTTTTGCCATGATGCGCGAGGCGGCCAAGCGAGGGCATGCCATTTACGCCTTTGAACAACACGATATGTATAGCCTGGGCGGCAAAGTGATGGCGCGCATTGCGCAAATCGAATTAACGGGCGATGCCAAGAACTGGTTCCGAAAGCATGAAGCGCAAGAACTGGCCCTGCATGAGTTTGACGCCGTGGTCATGCGCAAAGACCCACCGTTTGATATGGAATATATCTACGCCACCTATTTGTTGGAAATGGCGCAAAACCAGGGCGCGCGGGTGTGGAATCGGCCTGAGGCGATTCGCAATCATAATGAAAAAATCACCATAAGCCATTTTTCGCAATTTACCGCGCCAACCTTAATCAGCAGCGATGAAGCGCGCATACGCGCCTTCCATGCCGAACATCAGGAAGTGATTTTAAAGCCACTCGATGGCATGGGCGGCATGGGCATTTTCAAGGTGCGTGCGGATGGCATGAATTTGGGGGCCATTATCGAAACCCTGACCGATAACGGCAAGCGTACCATTATGGCGCAACGCTTTATCCCGGCCATTGCCGAAGGCGACAAACGCATCCTGGTGATTAATGGCAAAGTGGTGCCGTTTGCGCTGGCGCGCATTCCCCAGCAAGGCGAAGTGCGCGGTAATTTGGCGGCCGGTGGTTCGGGCGTGGCGCGCCCCTTGAGCGCGCGAGACCTGGAAATTGGCGAAACGCTGGCACCGATATTAATTCAGCGCGGCTTATTACTGGTGGGTCTGGATGTGATTGGCGACTATCTCACCGAAGTCAATGTCACCAGTCCAACTTGCTTTCAAGAAATTACCGATCAAACCGGCTTCAACGTCGCCGCCATGTTTGTGGACGCTTTGGAACAAGGGCGATGACTTTGGTGTAAATGCGGCGGCAAACGGTTTTTGATGTTGCTTTCGGGCATAATATGTTTGGATGGTGCTGGATGGTGCTGGAAAGTGTTAGAGGAGTAAATCATGATCGGAATATTGCTATTGACCCATGAACCATTGGGGCAGGCATTCATTGCTGCTGCCAGCCATGTGTTTCGTACCACGCCAGAGCGCCTGGAAGCGATTGATGTGATTGCAGATGAAAGTCGCACCGGCGTCAATGCCCGGGCCAAGGAAATCATCAAGCGTTTGGATGATGGCAGCGGGGTGTTGGTACTGACCGATATAATGGGTGGCACGCCCTGTAATTGTTGTGACCAACTCGGTGAACCGGGGCAGGTGAATGTGGTGGCCGGGATTAGTTTGCCGATGCTATTGCGCGCGATCACCTATCGTAATGATACACTGGACGTGGTCACTGAAATGGCCTTGGTGGGTGGGCAAAATGGTGCGGTTCGGGTTGATCAACGCATCAACCTGGGGGTAAGGTAAGAAAACCCGGGCTGGAACATTGTTGTTTTTATAGTAAAATGGAAAACGGCGTACCCCGGTCTCTAAAACGCGGGTACTGTTTTTGAATCTGGAACGATTTCAGGATAATAAAATGATTCAACATGAGCTCGAAATCACCAATAAACTTGGCTTACACGCACGTGCGTCGGCAAAATTGACACAACTCGCGGCCAAATATCGGTGCAATGTACACTTGACTCGCAATGCGCGCCGCATCAATGCCAAGTCCATCATGGGTGTGATGATGTTGGCCGCCGGCAAGGGAGCGAAACTGGTGTTGGAAGTGGAAGGCCCGGAAGAAGTCGAATGTGCCGCCGCTCTGGTCGAACTAATCAACGATAAATTTGGCGAAGGCGAATAACAGGCACACCATGGCAGCGTTTTCCATCCACGGGATACCAGTTTCACGCGGCATCGCAATTGGCCGTGTGCATGTGTTCGCACCCGCAGCGTTGGATGTACGCCACTATTTGGTGGCACAGGAAGAAGTCGAAGCCGAAGTGTTGCGTTTGCAGGACGCGATTGCTGCCGTACACAAAGAATTACAAACGATCTGGATGGATTTGCCCAAAGACGCGCCCACCGAGTTGGGCGCGTTTATTGATGTGCATGCCTTAATCCTGTCCGACCCGCTCATTTCTGAAGCCCCGCTCGATATTATCCGCAGCCGATATTACAATGCGGAATGGGCTTTGGTGACCCAGATTGATGAACTCTCGGCCCAGTTTGATGAAATCGAAGATGTTTATTTGCGTGAGCGCAAGGCCGATATTCAACAGGTGGCGGAACGGGTATTAAAGGTGTTGACGGGTAGCGAGCAAATGATGCCCGAGCGTGGTGGCGATGCCAGCGCGCAAATGATTGTGGTGGCGCGTGATATTTCGCCCGCCGATATGTTGCAATTTCGCGGCGGTTCGTTTATCGGTTTTGCTACCGATGTCGGCGGCCAAAATTCGCATACCGCGATTGTGGCGCGTAGCCTGGATATTCCTGCGGTGGTGGGCCTGGCACATGCTTCGGTATTGATCAAGCAAGATGACTGGTTGATTATCGATGGGGATGCCGGTGTGGTCATCGCCAACCCGGATGCGGTGTTGCTGGCGCAATATCGCAAGCTGCAAAACAGCCAGGCCGCTGCGCGCAAACGCCTTCTCAAACTCAAGAAAACCCCGGCCATTACCCGTGATGGCACCGAAATCACCTTGCTGGCGAATATCGAATTACCCGACGATTGCGAAACTGCGCTCGATGCCGGGGCCAATGGCGTGGGTTTATTCCGCTCTGAATTTTTGTTTATGGGGCGCATCAGTCATGCCAGTAAAACGCCGTCTGAAGATGAGCAATTTGAAGCCTATCGCCGTGCGGTGGTGGGCATGAAGGGGCGGCCGGTGACCATCCGCACCATCGACGTGGGGGCCGACAAGCAACTTGATGGCGCGGAGCAAACCGCACTCAATCCGGCTGTGGGCATGCGGGCGATTCGTTATTGTTTGGCTGAGCCTTTGCTGTTTTTAACCCAGTTGCGCGCCATTTTGCGTGCCTCGATGGATGGCAAGGTCAAATTATTGAT
>CAMBDR010000098.1 GCA_945864765.1 Janthinobacterium lividum
CGAGCCTTTTTACAACAAGAAATTGGCACGCAATCCTAAAATGATATAAACTGCATGCAATATCATTTTAGGAAAACGTGGATCATGGAGCTACCCGAAACACCCCCTGTACGCACCAGAAACTCGGCACAATCGGCGGAATTGCTGCACGAACCTGCCCTTCTCGAACTGCTGCGCAATAAAAATGAAATGACCCAATCCGAATTAGGGCTCGCCTTGCACTTGAGTCCGGGCCGGGTGAGTCAGGTACTGGTCATCATGGAAGCACGTGGCCAGGTTGCGCGCCACCGCCGTGGCAAAGAAAATTGGGTATCCTATGTACACCGCCCCGCCACCGCTGCACCCACTCACGTGCTGATGCAAGAGCGTGCGCCCTACAGCGTGACATCGGCGATACCAGAAGCCTTGCAAGCACAGATGGCTTTACCCGGTGCCGACGCACAAACGCTGGCCGATCGCGCCGAAATGGAAGCCATACTGGCCCGTAGCGAGGCGCGTGGCGCAGCAAAAGCCATGGCACACGCCCTGCACTGCCTGCTCGATTTCGGCATGCCGGAAGAACAAGCCAGATCGATTCTGCAAATGCCGCCGCAGGACAACCCAGAATAAGCAGTGCCCCTGTGCCAAGCCGTGCCAAGCCGCCCCAAGCCGCCCCAAGCCTCCACTACTCACGCAACAAGACGGCGCGCCCCGCGCCCGCCTCTTGCTTGATCGCCATGCGCGCGGCGGCCACCGTATCCAACTCACCATGCCAATAATCAATGCCATTGATTTGCGGGTCAAAGTAACCAATATACCCACCCGGCCGCGCGCCAAACGAAGTCAAGCCGTTGCCATTGGCATCTTTGCGCCCCAAAAAGTCGTTGCGCCCACCCAACTCTTCGCCCGGCGTAAAATACGATGGCAAGACAAAATTGCTGACCTTGCAGCCATCCACCCAATACCAGTCATTTTGCACCGCGTCACACATTTCAAACCAGTGGAACACTTGCCGCGTCGGGTCTGCCGGATGCGGCCCCTTGGCCAACAAATTGCCTTGGGGGTCGCCCAACAATTCCAGCGCTTCGTGCGAGAGCGTCATGCACCACGGGTCACCCACGCGCACACATAAATCGGCAAACACAAAGCCATACGGCACACCCCGCGCACTTTGCCCGTGCGAACCGAGCGCGCCTTGCGGGTTAGTGTTGTCATACAGATACAACATCGCATCACCGCGCAGTTCGGACAGGTTTTGCTGATCCGGCTCCTTGCCGACACCGCCGTCCAGCCGCAATGTCCCGCCAAAACCCCAATAGGGCGCGAAATCTTCGGCAATCTGGCGATTTACCGCGCGTATCGCGACATGCACATCTTCATCAGAAATGGTGGAATAATTAATTACAGAAATCAACATGGCAGCTCCTGGCTAAAATGGTAACCGTCTGATTTTAACCCATGAGCATTACCCAAATATAGCTTGCGACAAAACAATTTTTGCCCGCATTCCCGCGATTCAAACAAAATGAAACAAACTGCGCAGCACGGGCACCGTTAACGCCAGAGCCAACATGCCCAGCGCACTCAGTACCACCCACCACAGCGCCGGATTGGGCAAAGCCATGGCGCGATACCACGGCAGCGAACTGTTGCGGTTGACGAAGATCAGCCCAATATCGCCCAATACCATGGCACTGAAGGTAATGGCGCGGCTGTGCCCGGTGCTCCAGCCCAGGTGCTGGGTCAGCACATACAAGCCAAATTGCAGTACCACCAACAAGCTACCCTGCGTCAAACCACGCAACAACAAAGCCTTGTCAAAGATTCTGGCCTTACGCTCGCGCGGGGGCCGTTGCATGACATTCGCTTCTTCCGGTTCGCCTTCAAATACAATCGAACAGGTGGGGCCGATCATCAATTCAAAAAACACCACATGAATCGGCAGCAGCAACAGCTCCCAACCCAAAAATACCGGCAACAAAGTCATGGCCGCAATCGGCACGTGCGCGGCAATGATAAACACCACCGCCTTGCGAATATTGTCAAAAATCCGCCGCCCCAGTCGCACCGCCGCCACAATCGAACTTAAATCATCATCCAGCAACACCAGCGCCGCCGCCTCGCGCGCCACGTCGGTGCCGCGCTCGCCCATGGCTATGCCGATATGCGCGGCCTTGAGCGCGGGCGCATCGTTGACGCCATCGCCCGTCATCGCCACCACGCCACCGGCTTGCTTCAACGCCGTCACCAAACGCAGTTTTTGCTCCGGCTGCACCCGGCAAAAAATATTGATGGCTTCGCTTGGCTGCAAACGCGCCTGCAATTGCGCCTCATCCAGCGCGTCCAATTCCAGCCCGGTAATGATGCCTTCAAGCGGCTGCTCAGACACTTTTAAACCGGCCTGACGCGCAATGCTGTGCGCCGTGGCCGGGTAGTCGCCGGTAATCATGATCACCCGGATTCCGGCGGCATGGCATTGCGCCAGCGCACCCACAACCGTGGGGCGCAAGGGGTCGGCCAAGGCGATCAGGCCGAGCAAGACGAAATCGAAATCATGGATGCCTTGCGGCAAAGCGGCATGCTGAAAACTGGCGCGCGCCACACCCAGCACGCGCAAGCCTTGCGCCGCCAGACGGTTAGCTTCGGCGCTCAGGCTGGCCACCCGCTCCGGCGACAAATGGCATAAATCGAAAATGGCTTCGGGCGCGCCCTTGGCGGCGATCACGTAATCGGCCAAATCGGGCGACTGCCACACCCGCGACATGGCCAGCAACTGCGGTGAGAGTGGATATTCTTCCACCAAAGTCCAGCCGATATGAATATGCTCGGTGTCCGCCAGAGCCAGCTTGCCCATGGCTTGTATCGCCTGTTCCATCGGGTCCACTGGCGCGCGCTGGCTGGCCAGCATGGCAAATTCCAGCGTGGCATGAAACACTTCCGGCAAGGCGGTGGCGGGTACGGCTTGTGCCGCAGATTGTGCCGTTTTTGAAGCTTGCCCCGCATCAAACACATGCACTTGCCCGTCCGCCACCATTTGCGTCAGCGCCATGCGGTTTTGGGTGAGCGTGCCGGTTTTATCGACACACAATACCGTGGCCGCACCCAGCATTTCAATGGCCGAGGTGCGCCGCGTCAACACCTGCTGCTGCGCCATACGCCATGCGCCCAGGCCCAAAAAAATGGCCAGCACCAGCGGCAGTTCCATCGGCAACAAGGCCATGGCCAGCGTCAAACCCGCCAAAATACCATTCAACCAGTCGTGCCGCGTCACGCCATACCATATGGCCAGCAACACCACCAAACCAATACAGGCGATGGCCACCTGCTTCACCGCCACCGCCGTTTCCAGCTGCACCTGGCTCGGTTCTTCCTTCAGGCCCACCAACGCTTTACCGATTTGGCCCAGCATGGTTTTCTCGCCAATCGCCAGCACCAGCGCACTGCCCTTGCCTTGCACCACCAGCGAACCGGAATACAACCAGGGTTGATCTTCACCACCAGGCTTGGCCATGGCCTGTGGCATGGCGGCGTCAGTTGCGATGGCATCTTTGCGCACCGGCACCGATTCCCCCGAGAGCAAGGATTCATCCACCAACAGGCCCTGGTTGTCAAATAAAACCGCATCGGCAGGCACGCGGTCCCCTTCGGCCAGCAAAATCACATCACCGCACACCACGTCGCGCCCGGCAATGCGCCGTTGCTGGCCGTCGCGCAGCACCAGCGCACGCGGGCTGGACAGGTCACGCAAGGCTTCCAGCGCCCGCGCACTTTTGCGCTCCTGGAAAAAATCCATCGCCATAATGATGACGACCGAACCGAGCAAAATAAACGCATCCTGGCGGCTACCCAACAGCAAATAAACGCCGCCGCAAGCCACCAGCAAAATAAACATCGGTTCACGCAAAATTACCCACGCAATGGCCAACAGCGAGCGCGGTTGGCTGGAAGGCAATTCGTTGGCCCCATCAGCCGTCAGGCGCTGCTGCGCCGCAAGCTGGCTCAAACCAGCGCGCGCATCGGCAAGATGCCCTGGTTCGCCACTCATGCGAACTGCATCCAGCCCAAGGCCAGCAAAAGACAAAGCCACAAAACCAACAGCCCTATCTCAGCCTGATGGCTCGCTTGCTCAGGTGTGATTCTTTTCTTGCCCACTATCATCGCAATTACTCCAATCATTTTCATTTAGATATCATTGTCACATATCTTATCATCACTCGAATATTTATTGGAGTATAACTCATTACAGTGGAAATTTGAATTTTTTAAATATAATTATTCAAGGTTTCCTCAGATCATTAAATTAACAGTGGCAAGCTAATGGTAAAGCAACTGCCTACCCCCACGGTGGAACTCACGTTCAGGCTACCGCCATGTTTTTGCACGATGCTAAACGCAATCGACAAACCCAGCCCGGTGCCCACACCCACCGCTTTGGTGGTAAAAAACGGCTCCATGATCCGCGCCTGGCTGGCCGCATCGATACCGACCCCGCTATCGGTAAAGCTGATCAGCAGGCAACTTTCATCGGTACTCAAATTCAAACCCAGGCACAAGGTGCCGCGCTGCTGCGCAGTTTGCTGCGTTGTTTGCTGCATTATTTGCTGCTTTTCCTCAATTGCCTGGCAGCCATTGACCAATAAATTCATAAACACTTGATTGAGCAATTCGGGCCAGCACGCCACTTCGGGGTCATCATTCAATTCGGTGATAAATTCAACCTTTTCCAACCAACTGGTACGCACCAGATTCAGGGTGGAACTTAAACATTCGGATAAGCGCACCTGTTTTTTTTCCGCTTGATCCAGGCGTGTAAAGGCGCGCAAATCTTTCACAATGCCCTTGATACGCTGCGTACCATTGAGCATGGTGGCCACATTGCCCGAGAGACGGGCAAAGCGTTGCTGAAAACCTTGCAGCAGGTCCGGCTCGTCATCGGCTTCGATCAAACCAGCGACGAATTGCTCAAATTCAGCAATATCGACGCGTTGGTTTTGCGCCGCCACATGGACGAAATTGGTGGGATTATTGATTTCGTGCGCGACCCCGGCCGTCAATGTGCCCAGCCCCGCCATTTTGCCTTGCACCACCAATTGCTGCTGGGTTTCTTGCAATAATTGGTTGGCGGCATGCAAGTCGCCATGCGCCGCCGCATTGGAAAGCGCAATCGCGGTATACGCACACAGGGTGCGCAAAATCATTTGCTCCGGTGCGCCGTAAGCATGGCGCTGGCGCGATTGCACCGTTACCACGCCCAGCACCTGGTCGCCCAAACAGAGTGGAAAAAACAAGCGGCTTAAGGTGGGCAAGGTGGAAAAAGGCCAGTATTTGGCGGCCCCGCTCACATCATATTCACCCAACACCTCGCGCCGCTCGCGCGCACACAGGGTTATTTTGGCCAGACCATCTTTCAGCGGAAAACTGAACAAGGGCATCGGTTTGCCCTCATCGAGCGAAAAGACGGTATGCAATGCCTGAGCCTCTTCATCCATTATTGCAATGCCAACAAAGTCCACCGGCAGCAATTGCTGTAGATGCTGGTTCAGTACCGCAAACACCTTATCTGCCACCAAATGAGCGGTGATTTCTTGCCCGATGCGGCTTAAGCGCGCCATGGTTTCATTGGTTTGTTGCAATACCTCGGCGCGGCGCGCTTCGGCCTGCGCCATCTTCTGATGATGCGCCACATCATACTGCGCCCGGTCGATGGCGTGATTGAGTTGCAGTGCCAGCGCGCGGTTGTTGGCTTGCTGGCTCAAAACCGATTTATAGGCCAAACTGGCTTGCCGGGAAATGTCAAACGCCTGCTCATAATGGCCCAGGCGAGCGTGGGCTTGTGCCACGGCGTCGAGCAAATCACCGGGCACACTGTAATTTTGTATGGTGGCGGCCAGCGCCTGGGCCTGCTGCAAGTAGTATAAGGGCGCATTCGCCGCCGTTATGCCGGGCGGCGGCGGCACAGCGCACTCGCTATAAATATCCGCCAACACCCGCAATGCTGCGATTTGGTGACTCACATTCGATTTTGCCCCCGCCAGCGCCGCCAGCGCCGCTTGCAAGGCCGGTTGTGGCTGGCCCAGTTGCAGTAAGGCATGTGCTTGGCCGCGCAGCGCAATCGAGAGCAAATCACCTTGCGCCAAAGCCAGCGCGCGCTGTTCCAACAGGCGGAATTTATCCAGCGCACTGGCGTATTGCTGACGGTCGAGCTCAACTTCCCCCAGGTATTGCAGTACCAGCGCATAACTGCGCGCGGCCACATTGGGTGCCATCAAAGCCAGCGCTTTATTGAGCATATCGCCCGCTGCATCGAAGCGCTGCAAACGACGCAGGGTTTCGCCGGTAATCATCAGTGCGCCGCCAATACTGCTGGGCCAGGCGCTTTGGCGCGCCAAATTCAAACCGCGATGCGCCCATTCGAGCGCTGTATGGTATTCGTTGAGCTGGTTAAAACTATCGCCGATATTCAGGGCGGCAATCATGGCACGGCGCAGTTGCCCACTCGCCAGCGCCAGCGCATAGGCACTGCTCAAGTGGCGCACGGATTCCACATAATCACTGTTTAACTTGGCGGCATAGCCCAAAAAGTCTTCCACCCAGCATTGCGCCGCCGCTTGCAAGCTGACACTGCCGGTAACAAAGTGCAAACCCGCGCTTTGCTTGCTACCGGCAATATTGCGCGCCACCGCAAAGCGCGCCAGAGCGGCCTTTGCCACGCAGCAACGCACCGGATCGGCACTGCACACGGCCATCACTTCCAGCTCCACATTCACGCGCGCCAAATTACCTTGATCGGTGGCAATCCAGGCCAATAACCAATGGGCATCGGCACAACCGGTTTTATCATTTTGCGCGGTAAACCCTTGCAAGGCGGTCTCAGCCAGACGCAGGCTGGTCATTAACTCCCCCATCAGCCACTTCACTTCGGCGCGCACCAGCATCAGGCGCAAACCCAGGCTGTGGCGCAAGGCATCCGGCAATTCATCCCGCGCCAACCAACCCTGCGCTTCATCAGCCACAATCAAAGCGCGTTTGCTGTCGCGCTGACGCAATTGCCAAGCCAAGCTAGCGCACAAGGGCAAGCGCTCGATGCCGCACGCCGTTTGCAATTCGGCCTCAATCTGCGCCACCCGTTCATTATCGGCAAAAAATTCAATCTCCATTTGCTATGAATCCTTTCGCGCAAAGTAGTGGCAAACAAACCGAAAAACAACTTCCCACCCCAGGTGTGGAATGAAAATCCAAACTACCGCCATGCTTTTGTACGATACCAAACGAAATCGACAGACCCAGCCCGGTGCCCACGCCTACCTCTTTGGTGGTGTAAAACGGCTCCAGAATCCGCGCCTGGGTGGCCACATCCATGCCCACGCCATTGTCTTCAAAACTGACGCGAATGGTGCCCAGAACATGATCGATCTGTAAGCGCAGCCATAATGTGCCACGTAGAGGATTTGCCGGGTTTGCCTGGTTTTGCTGCTTTTCCTGCTTTTCCTGTATTGCCTGGCAACCATTGACCAATAAATTCATGAAGACCTGGTTGAGCAAGGCGGGCCAACATTCAATTTCCGGGTCAGGCTCGAATTCGGTGATAAATTCGACCCGTTCTTGCCAACTGGCGCGCACCAGGTTCAAGGTCGAGCGCAAACAATCGGACAGTCGTACCGGTTTTTTTTCTGCTTCATCGAGCCGGGTAAATGAGCGTAAATCCTTGACGATACCCTTGATGCGCTGGGTACCGTTGAGAATAATGCCGACATGTTCCCGTAAAATATGGAAGCGCTGCTCAAACAATTGAATCACTCTGGGCGCTTCGTCGCCTTCGGCCAGGTGGTTTAAAAATTGCTGGAATGTGGCCAAATCAACCTGCAGGTTTTGCGCCGCCACATGGGCAAAATTGGTCGGGTTGTTGATTTCATGGGCCACCCCGGCGGTGAGCGTGCCCAAGCCCGCCATTTTGCCTTGCAATACCAATTGCTCCTGGGTTTCTTGCAGCCTGCGGTGCGCCGCCGCCAGTTCTTGATGCGCTGTTGCCAGAATTTCGCCATTCTCCTGCAAGACCTGTGCGCGCCGGCTTTCTGACTGCGCCAATTGCCGATGATGTTCGGCGTCAAGGCGCGCCTGCTCGATTTGGTAGCTTACCTGCATGGCATGGGCGCGGTTGGCCGCTTCCCGGCTCTGGATTTTTTGCCGCGCAATATTGGCTTGCCGGGCATAGTGAAAAGCCTGTTGATAGTCGCTCACCTTGGCATATTCATCGGCCAGCGCATCGAGCAATTGATCCGACACGATAATATCAGCAATCGAATTGGCCAGGCTTAAGGCTTGCTCCAGGTAATATAAGGGTAGACTGGGTGCGCCGATTACGCCGATTACGCCGGGTGTGTCGGTTATGCCGGAACCCGGCAGCGCGTAATGCGCATGAATATCGGCGATCACACGCAAGGCGGCAATTTGATCATCCGCATTCAAATTGGCCGCGTTCAGCGCCGCCTGTGCCGCTTGCAGTGCCAACACTGGCCGCGCCAAGCGTAACTGTGCCTCGGCCTGGCCGCGCAAAGCACGGGTTACCAGATCCTGCTGACTGAGGGCCATGGCGCGTTGCTCCAGCAACTCGAACGACTCCAGTGCGCTGGCATAGTTTTTACGATCCAGTTCCAGCTCGCCCAAATATTGCAAGGCAGCGGCGTAATAGCGCGAGGCGGCAATCGGGGCCATTAATTCCAGCGCTTCGCGCAACATGCTGTAGGCTGCATCATAACGCTGCAGCAAACGCAAGGTTTCGGCGGTTTGTTTCAGCGCCACCCCGATCATGCCTTGCCAGCCGCTTTTGCGCGCCAGATCCAGCGCCCTTTGCATCCATTCCAGTGCGGTATGGTACTCATTCAAACTATTAAACGCATAGCCCAAAATAACCGCCACAATCAGGGCGCGCCGATGTTGGCCGCTGGCCAGCGCCAGAGTCCAGGTTTTGCTCCAATGCCGGATCGATTCGACATAATCACTGGAGAGCGACGCGGCCAGGCCAAAAAAGTCTTCCACCCAACAAGCCGCCGCCGGGTCAGGCGGTGTGCCACTGACGGTAATGGTATCGGTAAAATATGCACTCCAATATTCTCGGGTCGCCACATCACTGAGTAGTGCAAAACGCGCCAAGGCCGCCTGCCCTACCGCCGCGCGCACCGGGTCGGTGTTGGCGGCAATGGCGGCCATCGCCGCCACTTCCACATTGCTGAGCGCCAAATCACCTTGATCAAATGCCAGCCAGGTACATAGCCAATGGGTATCGGCGCAGCCACGGGCATCGCCCAGGGCGGTAAATCCTTGCAACACGTTTTTGGCCAGACTGGCGCTTTCTTCCAGTTCCCCAAACAACCATTTCGCCTCGGCCCGGATCAATTGCATGCGCAGCGCAATGGCTTGGGCTTTGGCCTGTGCATCAACATCAGCAGCATCAGCATCAGCATCAGCAGCGGCATCAGCAGCGGCGGCGTCCAGCACGGCTTGGGCTTCGGCCACCAGTAGCAAAGCGCGCGAGGTATCACGCTGGCGCAAATGCCAGCCCAGCGCGACCAATAAATGGCGTCGCGCCGAACCTGTGGCCCGCGCCAAATCAGC
>CAMBDR010000099.1 GCA_945864765.1 Janthinobacterium lividum
CAATAAAGATTTTTCTGTCTCAGGGCCAGGTTCCTGCTTGGCAATGGCCGATAAACTGGCTCCCACCGATTTTAAGGTGGCAATCGTGCCGCGTTGCACTTCGAGCGCCTGTATGGTGCCGCGCAACATCGTCATATTGACATTGAGCCAGGATTCAACGGCTTTTAAATCGCTGATTTTTTTATCCAGCTCCTCGATCGACAGGGTGGGTGCTGCCATACCGGGCAAATTCATTCCCGGCATATTCATACTACCCCACAGGTTTTTAACAAAGTCGAGTGTATCGGTCATGACCCCTACCCCAGGAATACTGGATAATGGTGGTTTGCTCATCGTGCCCCCGCTAATTGATTAATGGATGATCGTGCCAGTTTGGTTTAGCGTAGCAGAAAATGAGCCGTGATTCAAAGTTTCGTCATGACTGGGCGCTGCAAGAGCCAGAAGAAAGCGTTACACTACGCGCATGTCTGCTGATTTTACTCAAATTTCTCACGTCAAACGCTGGATCTTTTTTTGTTTGGCAACGCTGATCTTACATCTGGGCGCACTCAATTGGGCCGCCCGCCATTTGACACGGCCCTCGGAATTAAAGCCATTGGATGCAGGCAAGAGCGTGACGGTGAATCTGGCACGGCGTGAAAAGCCGCAAGTCGTTGCGCCGCAGCCGGCATCGCCACCCAAGCCAGAGTTGGCGGCGCAAGCCGTGCTCAAGCCGCCCAAGAAAAAGTCGGCCAAGCCCGCACCCGCATCTGCAGCGGCACCCACGACGGTGGCTACCAAACCGGACGTGTTGCCGGAACCGCAGCCCGAATCAAAGCCCGAACCGCAGCCCGATCCCCAGCCCGACCCAATTGCGAGTACGAACAGTGATAAAAAAGCCGAGCCTATTGAAAATGTGGCTCTGGCCGAAGCGCTCGCCAAACCTAATTCGTATCAATTCGAGATTCCACCCTCCATGGAAGTCAACTACACGGTGCGCAAATCGAATCGGGTTGATGAAAAGGAACATCCGACCAATGGGCGCGGAACCATCCGATTCAATAATTTGGGCGGTGGCTATCGCATCGAAGGGGAGTTTAAGTTCCTGTTTTTTACGTTCTTTAGTTTTACCAGCGAAGGCGGGATCAATCAATTTGGTCTGTCCCCCGTTCTCTATTCAGAAAAACGTGGCACCCGTGCCTTGACCAATACCCATTTTCAACAGGAAAAACAGATTATTAGCTTTTCAGCTTCGACCAAACAGTTTCCATTGAGCGACGGTGCGCAAGATCGGGCCAGTATTTTATGGCAACTTGCCAGCATTGCGCGGGCGGCAGGGAGTAAGTTTTCTGACAATACGGTAATCGATGTGGTGGTGGCAGGTGAAAAGCGCGCCGATTTATGGACTTTTCAAAACAAGGGCAATGAATCGATCAAGTTGGGTAGCGGCGAGCTGGCTACCATGCATTGGGTGCAACAGCCGCCGGAAGGAAGTTATGAACGTCGTATTGATGTTTGGTTGTCACCGCAACATCAATGGGCACCCGTGAAAATTGTGTATACCGAAGCCAATGGTAATGTATTGGAAATGGAAATGAGCAATGTTACCGTCTTGTCCTCGGTAGAGCAATAATGTTTATTTTGATTGAACTTTGATTAAATTTTGATTGAATTATAATGATAAAGCACTTAAATTGTTTTTTGTTTGCGATAATGGGGGTGACTGTGCAAGCAGCCGAATTGGATAATGTCGCGCATCCCAGTGTAAAACGGGCGTTTAATGCGCCGCCCAATGTGGTTTTATCTTATTCCATTAAAGCCCGGCAACGCGGCATTCCCTTGGGTGGTGAAAGTACCTGGCGTTGGCAAAGTCAGCAGCAAAAATACCTGATTAATAATGAGATACGGGCCACCCTGTTTGGCAAGATTCAAGAATCGAGCAGCGAAGGCGTGATTGATGAATATGGTTTGGCGCCGCTGCAATTTATCGAAAAGCGTTTTCGTAAAGAACCCGGCACCACCCAATTTAATGCAGGGAGCAAACAAATCAGCTTTAGCGAATCGGCTTTGAGCTATCCGATATTGGGTGGTGAGCAAGACCGCAGCAGTGTTATCTGGCAATTAATTGCGACTGCACGTGCCGCGCCCAAACAATTTATTGCCGGTTCGCAATGGGCATTTTTTGTGGCAGGACGGCGTGATGCCGAGGCTTGGGTATTTAAGGTGTTACAACAAGAAATCGTCACCACGCCGATGGGAAAATTGAATAGTTGGCATTTAATTAAATTGCCTCCGCCGGATTCAAAAGATCAGCAATTGGATATTTGGCTGGATCAAAACCTAGACTGGTATCCAATAAGGCTACGTTTTTCCGACGCCGATGGCGATTTTGTTGATCAAACGCTGGAAAAGATTGAGAAGCAATAATCTTGCTTGTACAATGTCAGACCATGGTTTCAGATTAACGTCCCGAAGTCGATCTATTTCGCTTCTCTTTACGGCATTTTATGACTAACACCACTCATTTTGGCTACCAAACCGTTGACGAAGACGAAAAGGTGCAAAAAGTTGCTGAAGTATTTCATTCGGTCGCCCCTAAATACGATGTCATGAATGATTTGATGTCGGCTGGCCTGCATCGGATCTGGAAGGCTTTCACGATTGCCAAAGCGGCGGTGCGCCCCGGTTTTAAAGTGCTCGATATTGCGGGCGGGACCGGTGATTTGGCCATTGCCTTTGCCAAACAGGCCGGGCCAAGTGGGCAAGTTTGGTTGACGGATATTAATGAATCGATGTTGCGGGTTGGGCGTGATCGTTTGTTAAACCAGGGCTTGCTGATTCCTGCCGCGCTTTGTGATGCCGAAAAATTACCTTTTCCGGATAATTATTTTGATCGGGTGAGTGTGGCTTTTGGCTTACGCAATATGACGCACAAAGATCAAGCCTTGGCGGAAATGCAACGGGTTTTGAAGCCGGGCGGAAAATTACTGGTGTTGGAGTTTTCCAAGGTTGCCGCGCCACTACAAAAGCCGTATGATTTATATTCATTCTCGGTTTTGCCGTGGTTAGGACAACAAATTGCAGGCGATGCCGACTCTTATCGTTATTTAGCGGAATCAATACGCATGCATCCCGATCAAGAAACCCTGAAAACCATGTTGCAAGAAGCTGGATTGGAGCGGGTTGAGTATTTCAATTTAACTGCTGGTGTCGCTGCCTTGCATACTGGTGTGAAACTGTAGAAGGGTAACATGAATTATATCAAGCAAGCCTTGTTCGGTTTGATTCTGGTTTGGATTAATCTGACCGCGACAGCGCAAACGTCCGAGGCCGGGAAAGAAGTGGAATACGTTTCTGCGCCGCAAGCGACTGACGCTGCGCCGGCTGCCTCAGGAGAGGGGGTGGTGCGGCCCAAGGTTGGTAAATCTGCCAAGAAAAAGAATCTGGCTGCGGAACCTGCGCCCCCCGTGGCAACGCCCGCTCCGGTCGCTTTGCCGCCAGAGCAGCCTGAGGTTGAGATACCAGGTTGGCGCGCCAATATTATCGCATTGCTGGAGCCGTTCGGGCTCAATGGGCTGATGCATAGAATGGGGTTGAGTGGCCCTTCGGCAGATATTTTGGGTTTGATGATTTTGTTGATATTCGCTGCAATCATCCTGTTTATTGTTTTGCGGGTGCTGCAAGCATTGCGTCATCAAGTGGCCGATAAGGTTGCGCTCAAGCGCCACCCTGAACCCGCCAAAGATGAGCCTTTAATGGAAGCCGAGCCTTCCCGCCCCAATAACCGCAGTGGGCCAAGCAGCCGGATGGGGGGAAATACCCGTAGCGGGCCAAACAGCCGCCTCGGGGCCAATTCACGAGGTGGACCAGATAGCCGTATGGGGCATCCTACCGGTCCGGATAGTCGATTGGGCCGCAACAATAATACCCGTGGTGGGCAGGACAGCCGGATCGTCCATTCCACCAGGGGTGGCCCTGACAGTCGCCTGGGTGCGCACACACGTGGCGGCGCTGATAGCCGCCTGGGCTTGTTGACGCTGGACGGGCATAGCCGCATGGATACGCGTAGCGGCAATTATGGTGGTCAGGGTGGTCATGGTGGTGATCAGTCGATTATCAATGCGCCGGAAGGGTTTGACAAACCGCGCTTTTTGCGTAAAACGCGGGTGTATTTTTTACGCTTGCAAACCGCGTGGGATAAATCTGACTTTAACTCGGTGCGTCAATTTGCCGCGACCCCGGTGTACACCGAATTGCGCAAGCAAATGTTGGAGCGCGGTGATACCACCAATACCACCGATGTGTTGGCAATTCAAACCGAATTGTTGGGTATTGAAGTGGTCGCCGGGAATTATATTGCCACCGTAAAATTTACCGGCATGATCAAAGAAGCCGACAACCCGCATGAACAAGCCTTTGATGAAGTGTGGCGCCTGTCTCACCCTCGTGACAAGCCGGGCGATTGGGTTTTGTCTGGCATCCTGCAATATTCTTAAGAAAAAAGGCCTTATGATTTCCCCCTTGCTGCGTCGGCCCTTATTGGCCCCCTTGTTGGCTGGTTTGAACCATTTGCTCGAACAAGAGGCATGGGCGCGTGAGCAACTGCAAATCCACAGCGCAAAAGTGGCGAGCCTGGCCACTGACGTGTTGGAGATTCAGATTCTGGTCATGCCCGATGGCATGCTGCAGGCAGCGCCCGAGCATGCGGTGCCAGATGTCGTGATTCGTACCCGAATGGCGGATTTGCCCCTGATTATGCAAAATCGCGAGCGCGCCTTTTCTTATGTCAAGCTCGAAGGCGATGCCGATTTCGCCCAGACCATTTCTCATTTAGGGCAAAATTTGCGTTGGGAAGCCGAACATGATTTGCAACACTGGGTCGGTGCGATTGCCGCCAACCGCATGGTGGCCGGTGCCAAAGCCGCACTGGATGCGGCCCGCACGGGCCAGCAAAAACTGGCTGAAAATATGGCGGAATATTTTTTGGAAGAAGAACCGATGTTGATCCGTCCACTCACGCTTGATCAATTTACCAGTGACGTGGGCAAAACCCGCGACGATGTGGAGCGTCTTGGCAAACGGGTCGAAAAATTGGCCCATAAAATCAAACAAGGCCGGGCATGATCTTAAAATTTTTGCGCTTATTAAAAATTTTGCGCGTGACCCTGCAATACGGCCTGGATGAAATTGCGATGTCGGGCTTTCGCATTCCACGCACCGCCTGGTTTTTAAAGCACTTGTTTTTCTGGCGAGATATTTCGGCCCCGCGCGGCGAGCGCTTGCGTATGGCGCTGGAAGACCTTGGCCCGATCTTCGTTAAATTTGGCCAGCTACTCTCGACCCGGCGCGATTTGCTGCCCACCGATCTGGCCGATGAACTGGCCAAACTGCAAGACCGGGTGCCACCTTTCCCGGTCGAGCTGGCGATTGCGCAAATCGTGCAGTCGCTGGGCGCGCATCCCGACCAATTATTTGCCGACTTTGAACGCACCCCGGTGGCGTCAGCCTCGATTGCTCAAGTGCATTTTGCCACCTTGAAAGATGGCAAAAAAGTGGCGGTCAAGGTTTTGCGTCCGAATATGAAAAAAACCATCCAGGAAGATATGGCGCTGATGCAAATCGGGGCCGACCTGGTGGAGCGGGTGTGGGAGCAAGGCCGGCGTTTAAAACCCAAAGAAGTGGTGGCCGAGTTTAATACCTATCTCAATGATGAACTCGATTTAATGCGCGAAGCGGCCAACGGCAGCCAGTTGCGGCGTAATTTCATGACATCCGACCTATTATTAATCCCTGAAATGTATTGGGATTATTGTTCATCGAGCGTGATCGTGATGCAACGCATGGATGGCGTGCCGATTTCGCAAACCGAGCGCCTGGTGGCGGCGGGCGTGGATTTGAAAAAGCTGGCCAGCGATGGGGTCGAGATTTTTTTCACCCAAATGTTTCGTGATGGTTTTTTTCATGCTGATATGCACCCCGGTAATATTTTGGTGTCGATTGAGCCAGAAACCCTGGGGCGCTATATTGCGCTGGATTTTGGCATCGTCGGCACCTTGAATGATTTTGATAAAGATTACCTGTCGCAAAACTTTATCGCCTTTTTTCGGCGCGACTATAAACGTGTGGCCGAAGCGCATATCGAATCCGGTTGGGCACCCAAAGATACCCGGGTGGATGAATTGGAGTCCGCCGTGCGCGCCTGTTGCGAGCCGATTTTTGACCGACCCTTAAAAGATATTTCCTTTGGCCAGGTGTTGCTGCGCCTGTTTCAAACCTCGCGCCGCTTCAATGTCGAAGTCCAGCCACAACTGGTGTTATTGCAAAAGACCCTGTTAAATATCGAAGGTTTGGGGCGGCAGCTTGATCCAGAGTTGGATTTATGGAAAACCGCCAAGCCGTAGTTGGAGCGCTGGATGGCCGAGCAAGTCGGTTGGCAGGGCATGTTGGACCGCTTAAAGTCGGAAGCACCACGCTTTTCCCACTTCTTGCCGCAATTGCCGCGTTTGGTACACCAGGCTTTAAGCCAGGCCAGTAGCGAGCGCAATGGCCCTTTGCTGGAAGCTTTGTTGGCAGAACAGCGGCGCACCAATTTCTTGCTTAGCATCTTATTTTCCAGTGTCGGCGTGGCGCTATTGGGTGGGCTGGGTTGGTTGGCCTGGGTGCGTTGGGGGCATTAATGGCCCAATTGCACGTAAGCCGAATTTTAGCTGGTAAATTTGGCAACGCCATTGCAGAAATGCGTCAGACGCGACATTGACTTAAAAAAATTCAGAAAAGCCGTTATAATTCAGGGTTTTGGATGATTTTCACCGGAGTATTCGTATGCCGATTTATGCGTATCGCTGTGAAGCGTGTGGTTTTGCCAAAGATGTGTTGCAAAAATTGTCTGACCCGCAGTTGACGGTTTGCCTGTCCTGTGGCAAAGAAACCTTTAAAAAACAAGTGACTGCCGCTGGCTTTCAACTCAAGGGGACCGGTTGGTATGTGACCGATTTTCGCGGTGGCTCAGGCGGTACGGCGGCGGTAGCCCCCGCGAGCGAGAGTGGCGAAAGCAAGCCTGCTGCCAGCAGTGATGCGGGGGGCGCAGCAAAAACGGAAAGCAAATCGGAAACAAAATCCGAAGCTAAATCCGAAGCCAAATCTGAAGCTAAATCCGAATCCAAATCCGAATCCAAACCCGCTGGTTCCAGTTAATTTACTTAAGGATGGTGTGCTGATGCCACACCATAGACAATGTGATACGTAAATATTTTATTTCAGGCCTGTTGGTTTTGGTGCCTTTGATTATCACCCTGTGGGTGTTGAATTTGATCATTAGCATCCTCGATCAATCCTTGTTATTGTTGCCGATGACTTGGCAGCCCAAAGTATTGCTGGGCTTTAATGTGCCAGTATTGGGCACGATTATGACCCTGTTGATTGTCTTGGTCACCGGGTTGTTAACGCGCAATTTTGTCGGTGATTACGTCGTCAATAAATGGGAAACCGTACTTAACCATATCCCGCTGGTTAATTCGCTCTATTCCAGCGTCAAACAAGTGTCAGAAACCTTGTTTAGCTCGTCGGGTAACGCATTTCGCAAAGCCGTATTGGTGCCCTATCCCCACCCACGCGCCTGGACCATCGCCTTTCTGACAGGCGTGCCGGGAGGCGATGTTAAAAATCACTTACAAGGTGACGACTATATCAGCGTCTACGTGCCAACCACCCCGAATCCTACCTCGGGCTTTTTCCTGATGTTCCACCGCGACGATGTGAGGGAACTGGATATGAGTGTGGATGCGGCGCTGAAGTATATTGTTTCAATGGGCGTGGTAGCCCCGGATGTGACACCGCCATCAAACTGATTTGAACCGAACTTAATTCATCGTTTATAAAGAGAATATTTATGTCTATGCGAACTCACTATTGTGGTCTCACCACCGAAGCATTGTTGGGGCAAACTGTCAGCCTGTGCGGCTGGGTGCATCGGCGGCGCGATCATGGCAAGGTCATTTTTATCGATTTGCGCGACCGCGAAGGTTTGGTGCAAATTGTTTGCGACCCCGATTTAATGGGCGACAGTTTCAAGGCGGCTGAAGCCGTGCGCAATGAATTTTGTCTGCGCATCACGGGTCGTGTGCGTGAGCGTATTGATGGTGCGATCAACCTGAAATTAAACTCGGGCAAAATTGAAGTCTATTGCGATCAATTGGAAGTATTAAATCCCTCCGTCACGCCACCGTTCCAGTTGGATGACGACAACCTCTCTGAAACCACGCGTTTAACCCATCGCGTGCTCGATTTGCGTCGTCCGCAAATGCAAAACAATTTGCGTTTGCGCTATAAGGTGTCGATGGAAGTACGTAAATATCTCGATGCGAATGGCTTTATCGATATCGAAACCCCGATGCTGACCAAATCCACGCCCGAAGGTGCGCGCGACTATCTGGTGCCATCGCGCGTGCATGATGGCCACTTCTTTGCGCTGCCGCAATCGCCGCAACTGTTCAAGCAATTATTAATGGTGGCCAATTTTGATCGTTACTATCAAATCGTGAAATGCTTCCGTGATGAAGATTTGCGTGCCGACCGCCAACCTGAATTTACCCAAATCGATTGCGAAACCTCGTTCATGAGTGAGCAAGAAATTCGCGATATATTTGAAAATATGATCCGCATCGTCTTTAAAAACGCCTGCGACATCGATTTGCCCAATCCTTTCCCGGTGATGGATTACGCCACCGCCATGGGTTTGTATGGTTCGGACAAGCCCGACATGCGCGTCAAGCTGCAATTTACCGATTTAACCGAAACCATGAAAGACGTGGACTTCAAAGTCTTTGCGGCGGCGGCCACCATGGCCAATGGCCGCGTGGTGGGCTTGCTGGTGCCTGGTGGCGCGCGTGAAAACACGGGCATGCCGCGTTCCGAGATCGACGCCTATACCCAATTTGTGGCCATTTACGGCGCACGCGGTTTGGCCTATATCAAGGTCAACGACAAGGCCAAAGGGCGTGACGGTTTGCAATCGCCCATCGTTAAAAACCTGCACGATGCCGCGCTGGAAAAAATCCTGGCCTTGACGGGCGCGCAAGATGGCGATTTGATTTTCTTTGGAGCCGATAAAGCCAAGGTGGTGAATGATGCGATTGGTGCGTTGCGCGTAAAAATCGGGCATAGCGAATTTGGCCGTAAAAATGGTTTGTTTGAAGACAGCTGGAAGCCGCTGTGGGTGATTGACTTCCCGATGTTTGAATACGATGAAGACGGCGAGCGTTGGAGTGCCACGCATCACCCCTTTACCGCGCCGCAAGACGGGCATGAAGACTTGTTGGAAAGCGACCCTGGCAAATGTATCGCCAAAGCTTACGACATGGTATTGAATGGTTGGGAAATGGGCGGCGGCTCGATCCGGATTCATCGTGCCGAGGTGCAGAGCAAGGTGTTCCGTGCTTTGAAGATCAATGATGAAGAAGCGCAATTGAAGTTTGGCTTCTTGCTGGACGCGTTGCAATACGGCGCGCCACCGCATGGCGGCATTGCCTTTGGCCTGGATCGTTTGGTGACCATGTTGACGGGTTCGGATTCGATCCGTGACGTGATTGCCTTCCCCAAAAC
>CAMBDR010000100.1 GCA_945864765.1 Janthinobacterium lividum
TCCGGCAATTCACGCGAAGCGAATTCCGAGGCCGAATACACTGACGCGCCCGCTTCCGACACCACGATCTTGGTGAGCTTCAATTCAGGCCGCGCCTTGATCAAGTCTTGCGCCAATTTATCGGTCTCGCGTGAGCCCGTGCCATTGCCTATCGAAATCAACGAGACCTGATGTTTGGCCGCCAATTGCCCCAACACATGCAAAGAACCATCCCAGTCGTTGCGCGGCACATGCGGGTAAATGGTGGCGGTATCCACCACTTTGCCGGTCGCATCCACCACCGCCACTTTACAGCCAGTGCGCAAACCGGGGTCCAGCCCCATGGTGGCGCGTGGGCCGGCCGGCGCTGCCAGCAGCAGCGCTTTCAGGTTGCGCGCAAACACATTAATCGCTTCTTGCTCACTGCGCTCACGCAAAGCGCCCATCAATTCGGTTTCCAGATGCATAAAACTCTTGACGCGCCAGGTCCAGCGCACGGTATCAAATAACCACTTGTCGGCGGGGCGACCAATATTTTTGATACCGAAATGGGTGGCGATGCGGCTTTCGCACAAATTTGGTGGCGCATCCCATTTTGGTTTTTCCGGTTCAGTATCCAGGCGCAGCGTGACATTCAACATTTCTTCACGACGGCCACGGAACAAAGCCAGTGCGCGATGCGATGGAATGGCGTTGATGCCTTCGGAATAATCAAAATAATCGGCAAACTTTTCACCCGCATCTTGCTTGCCGTCAACCACTTTCGATTCAACTATGCCATGTTCGAGCAAAAATTCGCGCAGGGCTTGCAGTAAAGTGGCATCTTCGGCAAAACGCTCCATCAAAATCTGGCGCGCACCATCGAGTGCGGCTTTGGCGTCAAGCACGCCCGGATTTTCCCCTGCGGCAGTGGTAAACGCCGGTTTCAGGTACTTTTCCGCTTCTTGCTCGGGGTTTAACATCGGGTCGGCCAACAAAGCGTCCGCCAAGGGGCACAAACCCGCCTCCAGCGCGATTTGCGCCTTGGTGCGACGTTTGATCTTATACGGCAAATATAAGTCTTCCAGCCGGGTTTTATCCTCAGCCAAGAGAATCGCCGTCTGCAACTCGGGCGTCATTTTGTTTTGTTCCTCTATCGAGGCCAAAATCGCGGCGCGCCGTTCTTCCAGTTCACGCAGGTAACGCAAGCGCTCTTCCAGCAAGCGCAATTGGGTATCATCCAGCCCGCCGGTGGCTTCTTTACGATAACGGGAAATAAAGGGCACGGTCGCGCCTTCGTCTAACAAGGCAATTGCCGCCGCAACCTGAGCACTGGTTGCGACTAATTCACGCGCCAAGCGTTGTTCAATGGAATCAAGCATAAATTCAACCAGAAAATAAATTCAAGGCACGCATGATACGCAATTCCCCCGCCATCATCCGCTTTTTGGCCAAAGAAAGTCGAAATATTCTTGAATTTCGGTGCATTTATGTTATTTAGAACAATCTTTATACAATTTATATGGGTATTTAATTCTCATCCACACAAGCGCGGACATCACCTGTTGCTGGCGCACCCACCCCGAATTGGCGCAATTTCGCCCTTTGGCGCAGGCAACGCGGCAAGCCTACAACAATATTACACACCCTGTAATGGGAAAATTCAAAAAAAGGCTGCACAGTTGTCGCGGATCGCGGATAATATCGCCCGTTGCAATTTTTTTGTGTGCCAGATCAACCAAGTTAAACTATGCAATTCAAACTAAACGATGTAATCGACAATTTTGACGACCACACCTTCGGGCGAGGCGTGGAAATGGCCCGTAAAGGCAGTGTGCGGAAAATCAAATGCAGCAATGCATTGATCAAGGGAGTAGTCCATGGCAGTGGCAATCGGGTGTACGAGCAGGATATCGCTTTGCGAGTCGGGCCGGAACGGGTGGATATCAAAGGTGATTGCACCTGTATCGGCGGTCATAACTGTAAACATGTGGTGGCGGTATTGTTAACTCATCTGCGACAGCAAGAAAAACTGGCCAAGCCAGCGACCCCGGCCCCCGCCCCGAATACCATCTCCAATGCCCTGGCAGTATGGTTGCAGCGGCTTAACGCCGCCAGCCACCCCAAGCCCGCGCCTGCGCCCGAGCAGCGCGACCCGAACATGGCCGCCAATGGCTTGATCTACGTATTGGCCCCCGACTCCAGCGGCAAGCATGTTGCCTTAAGCCTGTGCAAGGCGCGCCTGAAGCCCAACGGCGATGTGATGAGCGCCATTGCTGTCACCGAAGTATTTTCGCTACTCTCCAGCAGCAACGGCCTGTGCGATGTGGATGAAGATTTGGTGCGCTACTTTATTGCCATGCGCAGCGGTGTGGATTCGCACGCCGGCATTGCCACCGAACCCAAGGGCCGGGTTGGTGCCTCGATTTTAGGCTTATTGCTGGCGCACAAAAAGCTGCTGTGGGCCAATTCCTGGAACGACCTTGGCAACGGCATGGTGTATCCGATGAAAGCCGCGCCCAAGCGCAATGCCACCCTGGCCTGGCGTGAGGAAGAAGAAGTGATGCGCCTGACCTGGCAGATGCAAATCGAGGCCGACGGCCAACGCGCGCCTGGCAGCCACGAGCCGGATTATATTTTACCGACCGATCCGCCCTGGTTTATCGATAATTTATCCTGCGGCGAACTGTATTTGGCGCAGGATAGCAGTTTATCCTGGCATGAATTGCAAGCCTTGGTTGCGCAAGCGCCGCCACTGGCAATGAAAGATAAAACCAAGCTCTCACAACGCTTGCTGGCCTATAATTTGCAGCGCATTGTGCCGTTGCCGGAGCAAGTGCAGCAAACCTTACGTAGCGATATCAAACCGCAGCCCATTTTGCAACTGGGCAGCCTGTCGCACGCGGCGCAAATTGGCGTGGTGAAAACCAGCCACCGCTGGTATGACTTTGCCACCATCAGCTTTAACTATGATGGCGAAACCGTGAGCATGGACCCGAACCAGCAAGTGGTGCGCCAACGCGGCAGCAGCATGGAAGTGATACAGCGCGACGAAGCCATCGAAACCGCCGCCTATCGCAATTTGGTGGGTTTTGGCTTTGTGCCGCCCAAAGACAGCAGTTCGCCGCTGCGCAAAGTGGTGGGGGCCTTGCAAATGCGCTCGCAAGCCGATTGGCTGCGTTTTGCGCAAGACGGCCCGGAACGCCTGCGTGAACTGGGCTGGCGCATCGACAAAACCCGCGACTACCGCTACGACGTGGTGCAAATTGAAGATTGGTATGCCAATGTGGCCCAACCCACGGGTGCCAATGGCAATGCCTGGTTTGATTTGGAACTGGGCATCGTGATCAATCAAACCCATATCCCGCTGTTGCCGGTGTTGGTGCAAATGATACGCAATGCGCCCAATGAATTTAACCTCAAGGCCATCGGTAACCACGAGGATGAAGATCAAATGCTGGCCACGCTACCCAATGGTTTGCGGGTCGGCTTGCCCTGGGGCCGCATCAAACCGATTTTATCAACGCTGGGCGAATTGTACTTCACCGACAAACTTGGCCCCACCATCCGCCTGCCTTCACTGGATGTCGGGCGTTTGGCCGAACTCGATGCCGAGGCCAATTTGCGTTGGCTGGGCGGTGCCGAGCAACTGGCCATGGGGCGCAAGCTGCGCACTTTTGGCGGGGTGCAAACCATTGCCATGCCAAAGGGCTTACATGCCAAGCTGCGTGACTATCAGGTTGAAGGCGTCTCGTGGATGCAGTTTTTACGCGAATACAATTTAGGCGGAATTTTGGCCGATGATATGGGTCTGGGTAAAACCATTCAAACCTTGACCCATATTTTGATTGAAAAAGAAGCCGGCCGTTTAACCGCACCCGCCTTGGTGGTCGCGCCGACCAGCCTGATGGATAACTGGCAAAGCGAAGCCGCGCGTTTTGCGCCGAGCCTGAAGGTTTTATTATTGCAAGGGGTGGAGCGGGCTGAGCGTTTTGACCAGATCGAGCAATATGATTTGATCTTGACCACTTACGCTTTATTGCCGCGCGACGAAGAAAAATTGTTGCCGCATGCCTTTCATTTATTAATTTTGGATGAGTCGCACTACATCAAAAACAATCGTTCCAAAGCGACGCAAACGGTGGGCGTGTTAAATGCGCGGCATCGCTTGTGTTTGACCGGCACCCCCTTGGAAAACCATTTGGGCGAACTCTGGTCGCAATTTCATTTCTTGCTGCCGGGTTTGTTGGGCGATGAAAAAACCTTCAACAATGAATTCCGCAATCCGATTGAAAAAATGGGCGATGACGTGCGCCGCAGTTTGTTGGGGCGTCGTATCAAACCGTTTTTACTGCGTCGTACCAAGGAGAAAGTGGCCAAAGAATTGCCGCCCAAAACCGAAATGGTGCGCCATGTGGAATTGGCCGGGCCGCAGCGTGATTTGTATGAAACCGTGCGTTTGGCGATGGATAAAAAAGTGCGGGACGAAATCGCCAAAAAAGGCGTGGCGCGCAGCCAGATTGTGATTTTGGAAGCGCTCTTAAAACTGCGCCAGGTTTGTTGCGACCCGCGTCTGGTAAAAACCGTCACCGTGCGCAAAGCCAACCCGCCTTCGGCCAAGTTGATGGAATTGATGACGATGGTGGAAGAATTGCTGGCCGAGGGACGCAAGATTTTAATATTCTCGCAATTTACCAGCATGTTGGCCTTGATTGAAGCGGAACTGGAAGAGCGCAGCATTGGTTATGCCTTGCTGACGGGTGATACCAAAGACCGGGCGGCGCAGGTAACCGCGTTCCAACAGGGGGCGGTGCCAGTGTTTTTGATCAGTTTGAAAGCGGGCGGGGTAGGTTTGAACCTGACTGCGGCCGATACCGTGATCCACTACGACCCGTGGTGGAACCCGGCGGCGGAAAACCAGGCGACGGATCGGGCCTGGCGGATTGGTCAGGATAAACCGGTGTTTGTGTATAAGCTCATTGCCAAGGGCACGCTGGAAGAAAAAATCCAGGCCTTGCAGCAGCGCAAATCGGAATTGGCAGATTCGATGTTAAACGACGGGGATGTGCAAAATATGCGGGTTACGCAAGAAGACTTGCAGGCGATTTTTGCACCGATGGAAGATTGAGGCGGGGGTAAAACTTTGCAAAAGGCCACCACCCGTCGCATACGCAATTCCCCTCCCCAGGAGGGGTGTCCGGAGGGCGGGGTGGTTGCCTTGCGCCCCTGCTGCACAGCTAGTCGTTGCTCATACAAACCACCCCGTCCAGCTTCGCTGGCCACCCCTCCCGCGGAGGGGAATGGTCGGGCGGCGAACCGCATACAACGGCCAATGGTCTGAATATCTACGGAAAAGGTGCATAACCCGGATTTCAATTATGGCGAATGCGCCACAATTAAATCGGACTGACTGGCATGGAAACACGAAAGCCCGCTAACGATTACTCGCTGCGGGCCTCGGAAGGTGGGCACATGACATGTCATATGCGTTGGGTGAGAATATATCGGATTTCGGCGCTGGCGTCAATCATTTGCGCAATGCGGCTTACCTGCCTGCTGTCCCGCTCAATCCCACTTACACCACTTGCGCCACATGCTGGGCGGCGGCGCGGTAGTCGTCGCGGGTTTCTTGCATGAATTCGGCTTCGGCTTGCAGGTAGTTCAGCAGGTCGCGGGTTTCTGGTAGCGGGATGTGGTCGGCAAATTGGCGCGCGATTTGGTGTAGCTTGCCGAGCGATTCCACGCCTGTGCTGAGGGTGAAGAAGGCGTCATTGGCGAACTTGCCGAGGGCCTGGCACATTTGGCTTTGCTCTGGCGTGAGGTGCGGTTGGTTGGTGATGTCGCCGGGGAGTTGCTGCATTAGCTTGCCGAGTGGGAAGTAGTAGTGCTTGTCGTATTCGGCTTTGAGGGCTTGTTCGGCGGCGGGGTCGATGTCCGGGCCGGGCATGTGGGGGAAACTTGGGTGCAGGTCGATTTCTTGCTGCAAGTGCGGGTGCTGGCGGTAAAAATCAAAGGCCATGCTTTGGTAGATTTCGCCCAGAGTGTGGGTGATGTCGGCTTCGTGCTTGAGGTGGATGACGATGTTGGCGAGGTTGACATGTTGCGGTAGCAATGGCTCCAACGGGGCCGGAAATAAGGGGCACATGGCAGCCAGGCCTGCGGCGATGGTTTGGTGGGCGCGGCGGGCTTGGTAGCAAATGGCTTCGCACAGTTGGGCTTCGTTGTGGGTGAAACTGGTGGGGGTGGCGGGTAATAGTTGCAGCAGGCGAAATAGCGCGGTGGTGGGGTTTTCTTGCGCTTTGAGGTGGGGGTGTGGCGTTTTCATGGTTTGGTACTCCAGCATAAAAGGATTGGAATACCCGCTTTCCTGCTGTCAAACAGGGTGGCGGGCACAAGGCAGGGTTGACAGACCGGATGCTGGCACCGGCAGGCCCGAAGGCCTCCCCACCCTGGCCCGCCATGGGCGTGCGTGGTGGAAGTCAGCGCGCTACCGAGGCAACGGCTGACCAGCATCTGCAGGCTGTCAAACCTGATCACGGTTTTTTGCCGTGAAGTGGTGATTGTAACGTATGTGGGGGTGTGGTTCAAGGTTTGATGGCGGGTATAATGCGGTGCATTGGTGATTTGCTTTGGCGTGCATCTATGGAACGAAAGGAAACTAGTAGACAGTCAAGTTGGTTTGTTGATGCAAATCAATTGCTTACAATATCATGAATTTTGTACTATCCTGAACAATTACAAATAGAGTAAGACGCGATCTGCGCAGCACCATGCACTTCAGTGGCATGGCGATAAAATGCGCGTAGACCAGCCAAGTCATCCAATGCGCTACCAATATCGGGCACTTTGCCGAAGTAGTTGATCGTAAGCGTATCGCCCAAGGTATTTGAAAACCTGGCGACTGACTCATCTTCCTTTTCGAGAGTCCAGTCTTTGACGACTTGGAATATTTGGCTTGGTTTCATGGAGGATAATGTTCAGTTGATAGATTCAAGGTATCAGCGGTGAATGCAAGTTAGCCAATTGTACCAGCGCAGCGGTCATGGGCGCGCTGGCGGGGTACGCGCAATGTCTTGCTGCCGCAGTCGCCAGGCACTGATCACAATCCACAGCAGCATCGCAGCAGCGGCGCAGCGCTGGCTCACCCCCATTGGCAATGCCAGCCCGCCAGCGCCAGCACTGAGTGCAAATACTGCCAAACTACCCCAGCAATAACAGCGGCACATCAACAGATCGCCGGGTTCGGTATATGACGGGGTGATATACATTGCCACGCCAACTGCAATAAATCCGCCAGCCACCAACGCAATGTGTATTTCGCTGGTGGCCCCGAGCGGAAAAATACCAGCACCGAGAAAGCATAGCGCTGCCAATGCAAGTATGCCACTTTGCAGGGTCAAGGATTTTGGCTTGCCTGTGCCAAGCGCAAGTGCCAACAAGGAAAGCGCCAATGAAAAAAATGCGCCCAGCATCAGGCCGCCATGCGGCCCGAGCGCCAGCTCGCTCATTAATTGATGCACCGGATCGTAGCCTTCCTGCGCGGTGTGCAGCCAGATCACGATAGCCACAAAAGAAATAACGCCAGCGATGGAAAAGACTGCGGGGACGGTAAGCGCTTTCATCAATATCCTTAACAATTGAATTGAACCGCCTGTGCGGCTCTTTGTGTGCTGACAAATTGAATCAGCTCAGGGAAAAACGTATCAAAACCTCTGGTTTATACTGCCTTGACCCAGCATGACAGGCTACCACTTCCCTCTTCAAACGTCATGTCAAAGCCATCCGGGATGGCAACGTATCCCGGCAGATGCATTGCAAATGCTGGCTGCAATACATGGCGGTGTACCTCGCTATCGGCGATTCGATAATTGCGTGCGCTGGCCAGTTTTAATACCCAGTCCATGTCGTTATATCTGCCAAATTGCGGATCACCCCATGGGTTTTCATCCCATTCAAATGCGACTTCCACCAGCGCATCCCAAGCGATCACAGCTTGATTACTTTCATCCAGCAATTGAATGCCCTGAGCCAGTACCGCCACTTGTGATTCGCGCCCGGTTTTCATCGATTATCCCTGCTGGTTGAATTTTACGGCTGGCGCAACTGGTTGCGCTGCAAAAAATCACGAATGACGCGGGTGACAGCCTCATCGCGCAAATAGGTTTCGTGCGCCACATTTTCACTGATGTAGATTTCATGCTGTGTGCCTTGCCCCAGGCTGGCATCAATGCGGCGCGCAAAACTCTCGGGCGTGGCGTGATCGCCCTTGGAGCCAATTACCAGGGTAGGAATCGTCACCCGGCTTGCCAGCGCGATATTGTCCAGCGTGGCCACTTCTGGCGTGGCCTGTAAGCGCATAAACGGCACCGCCAGCGCGGGCAACAGCGAATACGAGGTTTCCACCACGTTGGTGCCCGCGCCCATTACCACGACACAGCCGATAGCGCCACTGGCACCTGCGAGTCGCGCAGTTGAAAGACGGTTTTGTGATCGATCAGGACGTTGCAAGCGCATAGCAGTGCGCTGAGCAGCAAGCCGCCAGTAAGCCTGATGGTGGCAGATAGAAATGGGTTATGTTGCATGATCCGGGTGCCTGTCGTATCGATTTGGTATGCGCTTGGCTTGGTGTGCGAGTTATTTCTCCGAAAACAAGCCAATTTTATTACCTTCGGAATCCAGAAAATGCGCAAAGAACCCTTGTTCCGGCGCTACCATGGTTTTTTCCACCAGCACCGTGCCACCAGCCGCAGCAATCCGCCCCAACACCACCGAAAGATCGGCCCCACCAGCAAGATAAACCACCGTTCCCTGGGTTGACGGAACATAATCGTCACCATAAACAATGGCACCGCCTACCCCTTTGCCTTGTTCACAGAGCAAAAAACCCATCGTGTTCGGGCCCATTTGCATCTCGGGCATTTCATAATCGAAAATTGCGCTGTAAAACGCTTTGGCGCGTGGGAAGTTGGATACCGGGATCTCAAACCATGCGATTGCGTTGGGGGTCATTTCCATTTTCAGTCCTTTCGTGTGTATAAGTTATTTTTTGGCATTTTCGCTCGAAAAAGTGTGCTTGGTCAGCGAGGTCTTTTAGCCAGCGTTATGCTCATGCAATTGTGCCATATCCTGCGCAAAGATTTCACTTTCCTATTGCGCCAAAAGCTGTTTCCGATGTGATCGCGGTATTTTTCGCCATTGAGCGCCCACAAGTGGAAAAAATTATAAGCTCCGAGCTTTTTTTGGTATAGTATGCGCTTTCATGTGCATGAGAAAATTATATGCCACAAGACCCAAAGCAAGGCCCGGATAGGGACGCACCCAATCTTTCCCGTTACAAACGCTGGGTCGTATTGACCGGTGCCGGTGTCTCCGTTGCCTCCGGCTTGCCGATCTGGCGCGGTGCCGATGCCAAACTGGATGCCAACGCACTGCAACAACTCTCCAGCGCTGAAACCCTGGCGCGTGACCCACAGGCAATCTGGCAATACTACGGCGAGATGCGCACCCGAATCTTGGCCTCCAGCCCCAACCGCGCCCATCTTGCGCTAGCGCACATGGAGGCGCGCATGGGAGCCGATAGCAGTTTCTTGCTGGTCACGCAAAACATTGATGGCCTG
>CAMBDR010000101.1 GCA_945864765.1 Janthinobacterium lividum
GCCATATCTTGCGCCACTTGGCTGCTGGCCCCGGCACCATCCAAGCCCAGCATGGTGCTTGGCCCATTTTCGTAGATGCGTTTCACTTCAGCCCGAAATGGCCCCAAATGCGAAATGCCACTTTCCAATTGCGATATTTGTTCGCGCAATGCCGCAATCACCTGCCATTGTTCTGCGCTCAGTGCGCCTTGGGCATCGGGCAAGATGCCGCGAAACGGCACTGGCCCAACGCTTTGGAAAGTAATGATGTCATCTTTTGAAGGAAGCCAATCAAGCGCAATTTCGCAGGGCGAACGAAGACGAAATTGCGATGTTTTGGATGTATTGAAGGGTGGCGTGTGTGATTGCAAATTTTGCACTGTGGCAGATAGATCGAAAACACACGCATTGTCTTCCAATTTGGCATGAAACTGAACCGCTTGATGTTGCAGCTTTCCATGAATAAGATCGCTAAACGATGCACCAAAAGCAAGCCCCTCGACATCAAGTGGAAATGCCTTCGGCGAATGTGGCCCTGATGCACGCAAGATCAAACGCAACAAGCGCAAGAGCGCAGATTTTCCACTGCTATTTTTACCAAAAATCAAGGTCAATGGCTTGACTTCAATAATCGTTTCCGCCTTGAATGGTTTGTAGTTTGTACAACCGTAAGAATGTAGTTTCATGCAGCGTTCCTCATACATTTCAGCCCTCGCAACGATAACACTATTCGCACCCAAGCACAAAATCAAGACAAAATTTGTCGCGCCCTTAAGCCGCACTGTACTTCTTCAACCACAGGTATCAATACGCATATTGATCCACCATCACCAAATCGTCACCCGCTCTTTCGGCTCCAAGTACATCTTATCGCCCTTCTTCACATCAAAGGCCCGATAAAACTCCACGTTATTTCTCAGCACGCCAATGGTGCGGAATTTATCCGGTGAATGGGGGTCGGTTTTCAGCCATTTAATCGCTTGTTGCTCCCGTGTTTTGGCGCGCCAGGTTTGCGCGAAACCCATAAAAAAGCGCTGCTCACCTGTGAAACCATCCAGCACCGGGGCAGGTTTGCCCGCCAGCGACAATTGCCAGGCTTTATACGCAATCGCCATGCCGGAATTATCGGCGATGTTTTCTCCCAGGGTGAGCGCGCCATTCACAAAATAGCCCTTCACCGGGCTAAAGGCATTGTACTGTTTGATTAGAATTTTGGTTTTGGCGCTAAAATTTTTATGGTCCGCACTACTCCACCAGTCGCGCAAATTGCCATCACCATCGTAGCGCGCCCCCTGATCATCAAAACCATGGCTGATTTCATGACCGATCACCGTGCCAATTGCCCCGTAATTGACGGCGTCATCGGCATTGGCATCAAAAAACGGCGCTTGCAAAAAGGCTGCCGGAAACACGATTTCATTCATCGATGGATTGTAATAGGCATTCACGGTTTGCGGCGTCATGGCCCATTCGTCCCTGTCAATCGGCTGGCCCAGTTTTGCCACTTCACGCGCAAAGGCAAACTCACGCGCACGCATCACATTGCCCAACAAATCGCCATTGACCACGTTCAAACCCGAATAATCATGCCATTTTTTGGGATACCCAATTTTAGGCGTAAATTTGGCCAGCTTGGCTTGCGCCTCCTGCTTGGTGGCCTCACTCATCCAATCGAGCTTGGCGATACTGTTTTTGTAAGCCAGCAACACATTTTGCGCCATGCTATCCATCCGCGCCTTGCGCTCCGGCGGGAAGTACTGCGCCACGTACAGCTTGCCCAGGCTCTCGCCCACAGCGCCATCCATCGCTTCCACCCCACGCTTCCAGCGCGCGGTGTTGTTGGGCACGCCGTTCATCACTTTGCCATAAAAGGCAAAATTGGCATCGACAAATTGCGCCGATAAAAACTCGGCATAAGCGCGTACCACTTGCCATTGCAAATAAGCTTTCAAGGTAGAGAGCGGTGTTTTTTGCAGTACTGAATCGAAGGCTTTGATATAAGCAGGTTGATTCACCAGAACATAATCATCTTGCGCCCGCACCGAAGCATCGATATTTTCTTTGGCGATGCCCGAACTCAGGTTGCTTGCCGAATCGGCAGCATGGCAACTGGCACCCGTGATGGCCAAAACCAACCATATTGACATTTTTAATTTCACAATTCACCCTTATCATGTTGAGGTTGCATTGCCCGCAAAAATCCCCTTGATTTGAACTGGCACACCATCCCGATGCGAACTTGCGCATAAAAGGATTGACTGTATTTTGCAACAAAGCAAGTAGGCCCGTCATTTTAACGGGTATTCCTGAAATTTAACTGTTAAAATTGATCTCTGTTAATGCGAAAAAACGAAAAATGAAGAGATGCTCATGATGCAAAATGCGCCCTTAATACAAAATGCGCCGGACGCCAATGATGGCGAGATGGCATTGCAGTTGCAGAACATCAGGCATGGGTTTTTTAATGCCGCGTACAAAAAATTGCTGATGATGGCCGCCGTGGGCATTGTTTTTTCAGTCATCAATCTGGCGACTTTTCACAACACACCTTTGGCCTTTGCAATCTGCGTCATCACCGTTGGCGGCTTGATTTTTATCGCCAGGTTGGCCATGCTGGGCTATCAGCGCGAGGTTGAACAAATTTTCATGGCGCGCCTGGAGCAACTGAAGCAACTGGAACAAGCCGCACAACAGCCGCAATTGCGCAAGCAGAGCGAGGGGCATTTTTTGACCAATTTGAGTCATGAAATCCGCACCCCAATGAATGCAGTGTTGGGGGTCGCCCATTTATTAAGCAGCACCGAACTCAACCCTGAACAGCAAAAATACCTCGACATGATTCAAGACTCAGGCAATTCACTGATGAGTATTTTGAATGACGTTCTGGATTTTTCCACCATCGAAGCGGGACAAATGAAGCTGGCCCCCACTTCGTTTCTACTGGCAGACCTGATCCAGGCCGTGACCGGCATCATTCGAACTTTTGCAGGCCACAAAAACCTGAGCCTGGAATATGAAGTGGCAACGGATGTACCAGCCGCATTGTATGCCGACGCTTTGCGCCTGCAACAAATATTGCTGAATCTGATGCGTAATGCCGTTAAATTTACCCGGCAAGGCAAGGTCGAACTGCAAGTTACGCTGCTGCAGCGGCAAGAGCATCTGGTCACCTTGCAAATCATCGTGCGCGATACCGGTATTGGCATGAATGCAGAGCAACTGGGCCAACTGTTTCAACCCTACACCCGGACGGATATCTCCAACACCCGCCAGTTTGGCGGTTCCGGTTTGGGTTTAACCATTTGCCAACGTCTGGTCAGCTTGATGAATGGGCAGATTTCGGTGCACAGCCAACCGGGGCATGGTAGTGAATTTTGCATTACCTTACCCCTTGAAGAAGCCAGCAATGAAGCTATTGCAACGGACGGCCCCCTGCTCTCGCAACATCATGGGCAACATCGCATTGATGAGGCGCGCGTGCTGTTGGTGGAAGATAATTTAATCAATCAAATCGTGGCGCGCGGCCTGCTACAACAGGCCGATGCCCATGTTGAAGTGGTGGGCGATGGCTTGGCATGTGTCAACCATTTGCGCGAGTACCCTGAAAGCTATGATTTGGTCTTAATGGATATTCAAATGCCGGTCATGGATGGTTTTGAAGCGACCAAAGCGATACGCTCGGAACTCAATTTACAATTACCCATTTTGGCGCTGACGGCTGGTGTGATGGAGTCGGATCAGGAAAAATGCCTTGCCAGCGGGATGAATGGCTTTATCGGCAAACCGATTCACCTCAATCAAATGTTCGCCACGCTGGCGCGTTTTCTACCCGCGCCTGCCGCCGGGCAGGAAGCGACGCCGCCCGCCGCCGAACCTGTCAACGTCGCGGTTTTAAACCTCGACGAGATCTTCAATATGGCCCAGGGTAGCCCGGAACATGAACCCGTATTACTTGGCGTGATTAGAAAAATGGCCGACGGCAGCCCGATTCAAATGCAACAAGTCTACCAGGACTGGCTGCACGGGCGCGATTCTGAAGCGGCGCGGCTATTGCACACGATGCGTGGCTCAATTGGTTCACTGGGCGCACAACGCTTTGCGGAGGTGGCGAAAGAACTCGAACTGGCGATTCGGGCCAACCCGGCACTGCCGCGCGAGTTAGTGAAAAGTATGTTTGAAACCACGCAACAAGAATTAAGCCTGATCGTTGCCGAAACCAAAAACTGGCTGAACAAGCTGGCCGAACGCAAAAACACCCCATAAACACCCCTGCTCAGGCATTTTGCTCTGCCAACCACAGCGTAGCCTGCTGCACCATTGCTTGCAGCGCCGACCGGGTTAGCTCAAACCGCGCTTCAATGGCGGCCTGATCTGCGCTGTCTTCCTTAATCGCGCTCTCCAGTCGCAAAGCCGCATCGGCAAACACTTGCGCCCCCAAAGAGCCAATCGAACCACGCATGGTATGCAACACGCGTACCGCCTCCTGGCTTTGCCCCGTGCGCCAAGCTTGCCACGCGCCTTCAAATTTGAGCATGCTTTCATTCACTACCTTACTTATCATACCCAACAGTGAGGTGCGAGCGCTTTCATTGTCTTTGCACATAACCATCAATTGGCCAGCATCAAAAACCCGCGCATCAAAAGCTTGCGCATCAAAAGCCTGCGCATCAAAAGCCTGGTTAACCGCCACTTCGGCGCTACTGACAACCACCGCTGGCGGCGCGCCACGATTTGGTTTGAAGTAGCGCATTAACACCGAAAACATTTGATCAACATCAATCGGCTTGGCGATAAAATCGTTCATACCACACGCTTTGCAACGCGCTTGCTCGGAAGCCATCACCCCTGCCGTCATGGCCAGAATCGGCAAAGTGAGTTGCAGTTCATCGCGTATCAAACGGGTGGCGGTAAAACCATCCATGATTGGCATTTGCACGTCCATCAGCACCACATCATAGTTGTTGGGCCGGGCGCGCAAACGCTCAACCCCCTGACGGCCATCGTCCACAATATCCACCACGGCCCCGGCTTGTTCCAACATGGCGCGCGCCACGATTTGATTGAGCGGATTATCTTCCACCAACAGCAAGCGCGCGCCATCAATGCGCCAAGCGCTGGATGAATGCATGGTTCGGCTGCCAGGTGCTTCAAAGGTACAGGCCTCATGCACAATATCAAACAGGCTTGATGCGGTCACCGGCTTCATTAAAACATGATGCGCTTGTGCCTGCTGCATCAACTTGCCGCGCCCAAAGGCATTCACCATCAAAATCATGGGGATGGCGCGAAACTCGGTGCGCAAGGTTTGAATCAGGCTCAAACCATCCATATCCGGCATGTGCCGATCCACCAATACCACATCATAATCGGCTTGATTCAGCGAAACCTGACGCATGCGCGCCAGTGCCTGCGCACCAGAAACCACGGCGTCGGCAAACCAGCCCATGGAACGGACGATTTTGCTCAAATTGTCCAGACTGGTCAGGTTATCATCCACGATCAAAACGCGTAGTTCAGTCAATACCGAATTCGGTGGTTTAATCAGCGCAGCATCGCCCAATTGAAAGGGCAAGGTCACACTGAATTCTGTGCCCTGGTCCATTTGACTGTGCAGAGCGATTTGCCCACCCATCAGTTCAACCAAACGCTTGCAAATGGTCAAACCCAGGCCACTTCCGCCAAAGCGCCGCGTGGTGGACGCATCGGCTTGCGAAAAGGCTTCAAACAGCCGGGCTTGTTGCGCCGGGCTCATGCCAATACCGGTATCGCGGATACGAAAGCGCAGCATGATGGTCTGATCCTGCGGCAAGCCAGTATCAGGCAATGGCGGGGCCGGATAATCCACCAGCAGTATCACTTCGCCCTGTTCGGTAAATTTAATCGCATTGCCGATCAAATTGGTGAGTATTTGCTGCAACCTTAACATATCACCCACCAACACGGCGGGCACCTCCGGTTCCACGCCAATGGACAATTCCAAATCTTTTTCACCCGCATTCACACTCATGATGCTGGCCTGGGAATTTAACACATCGCTCAACAGGAAATGGGTCGGTGCCAATTCCATGCGCCCGGCTTCAATTTTGGAAAAATCGAGAATATCATTCAAGATACTGAGCAAAGATTGGCCCGAGGTGCTAATCATATCCAGATATTTTCTTTGCTGTTCGGTCAGTTCGGTGCGGCCCAGCAAATGCGCCATACCCAACACCGCATTCATCGGGGTGCGAATTTCATGGCTCATATTGGCGACAAAATCGCTTTTGGCACGGCTGGCGCTTTCTGCCTGTTCTTTGGCCTGCCTTAATTCAACTTCGCCTTTGCGACGTTCGGTAATATCATCAAACGCGGCCACGCCAAAAATCACTTTGCCATCGGTGTCGCGCACCGGGCGCGCCCAGACTTGCAATTTACGGCGCTGCCCCTGATTTTCCACTTCCACATCATCGACCTGGCATGTCTCGCCCGCCAACGCACGCACCACCGGGATGCGCTCACTGGGATAGGCTTGATCGCTGCCTTCTTGAAAAATCGAATACGCTTGTGCAATATCTTGCGACGCCACATCGGGCATAATGCCCTTGCCCAAAATTTCCAGCGAGCGCGCATTGGCATAATGCGGCTTGCCATCGGCACCCACGACAAAAATCCCGATCGGTAATTCTTCCACCCATTGCCGGGTACGAAATTCCACTTCCCTGGCAATCGCATGGTAATAACTGGTCAGGGCATTTAACACAATCAAAACAAATGCGCCATTAATGACAATCAAGGTAGCCCAGGCAGCGGGTTGCACCCAATAGACATTGGCACTCACAGCCAGAGTCAATCTGCCCGTGATGAAACACCATGCCGCCAGCGTCAACACTGACAGCACAGCGACCGCAAACAACATACCAACCCGTATCGAATAAATGGTACCCGCAACAAGACAACTCAAAATCAACCACAAAATACTGGGGGCTGCCAAACCCAGGGTAAACAAGCCGGGCAAGCCCACCAGCCACAGCAAGGCTAACAAGGCAATCGATTTGGCCTGTAACGATAGTTTCTTTAAGCACAAGAAGCCAATGGTCACCAACACCCAGCACAGGATGTGCATATTATAAACAGGCAACCAGCCGGTAAATTGCGCACGCGAGAGCGACAATGGCACCGCGATCAAGGCCAGGTAAAACAAGCCTTTCCAGATATTGTCAACAAATTGATGGCGAATCGGGGCCAACTGCAATGCGCTGTGGGCGCTGCCAGTGGATTCAAGATGGGAAAACAATCCTTTCATTCACCTACCCTCAAATGATTTTGAAGCGATGGTTCATTCTAACAGCTTCCCATGGGGAAAAAACCAGACTGGCGGCAGGTTTGACACCATTTGTTTAAATCAGACCACGCAAGCATTCAATTTTCAATGCTTGCGCTGAATAAAAACAGGGAAAAGGCGGCGCAATCAGCGTGGTGGTTTACTTCACGGTAATGGGTAAAGACAAACCTGTCTTGCCGCTGGCATCACTCACTTTTGCCTGATAGCTATGTTTAGCGCTATTCAATTTGCTGGCGTTATATGTTTGTGTCACTTGGCTACGCTTCATGGCGGGGTTGAAATTTTGCGTTGCCACCACTTTCCCATCGATCAGGAAGTCCACTTGCGTCACGCCCACATCATCGGCCACTGCCGCTTTTAATACCACACTGGCCCCGCTGCCTGTCAGGCTGGCAGTGGCTGTCGGATTGGCTTTATCCAGCACGGGCGGCACACCACCACCATCAACCAGACGTGTGAAGGGCAAGCCTGCCTTTTTATAGTCACTCACGGTATTGGGTTGCTTGACCAAATCGAGCGTGGATGGATCAGCATCGACCGTATATTTTGCGCCATCGGTGCGAATCAAAATACTACCTACTGTAAAACCACCTTTAAAGGCACGGCTATCGCCCAAATCACCTTCATCCGTTTGCAACACAAGCGTGCCCAAATCGAGCAAGGGTTGAATCGCTTCCACATTGGGCAAGCCATGTGATTGGTTCGGCCCCACCGATACCAGGGCCACTTCTGGCCCACCCAATTTGGCATACACTGCATTGGAACTGGTGCGCGAACCATGATGGCCCAAATGCAAGACATCGATACCTTTATTCGGGATTTTTAATTCTGGCTCGCTTGCCAACATTAATGCGGTTACCACGGGCGTTTCAAAATCGCTCTGGCCGTTTTGCTCATGACCGCCCAAATCACCACTCACCAAATAGTCAAAACCTTTATATTTGATTAGCATGACAATCGATGCATCATTCGCACTGGCGCAGCGTGGGAACACATAGCCGGGTTGATTTTTTGTTAATTTTGCAATCACTTCGGCCTGGTGGACCACTTTACAATCAGCCGCCACGGCGGTGGCCGTTGCGCCATCGCCCAAATCAATTTTATAGCCCAATTGCATGGCCGTCGGTTTGGGCATTTTGACTTCGCCATACGCGGCGAACCAGCTTTTCATAAAGTCGGCGCTCATATTTTCTTTCGAGCCACTGAAATAAGAGTTTTTAGGTTTGGTGGCGCGTACCACAAATTCGGCCGAACCAGCATGGTCGGCATGGTTATGGCTGATGATTAAATGATCGAGTTGTGCAATACCATGATTTTTCAGGTAATTCACCACCACATCTTTCTTGGTTCCCAAGCCGGTATCAAACATCAGTTTGGTGCCGTTCGGGCCTTCAACCAATACAGCTTGGCCCCAGCCGACGTTAATGGCGTGAATTTTCAATTCCCCCGCCAGGGCGCTGGTAGCGAGTGATAAAGCAGTCAAGGCAAAAGCGGTGTGGTATGTTGTACAGGAAATGATGTTGCGCATGAGTATTTCTCCGGTCAGTGTTGTATGAATAAATTGTTTCTTGTTTTAGTGAAGCAGGTGGAATGGGATGCATGATGCCGGGGTGGCCGCAAGGGTGCTTGAAGCTTGCCAGAAAATTGTCTGAAGATTACTGAAGTTTTTCTGAAGGCGTTTAAAATCAATGACTTATAAAGATGGATTCGATGTAGATTCAGCTTACACAAGCTGCCGCGATCTGCCTTGCGATGTAGCGCGCGCTGGTTTATAATCCGCCATCACATTGTATTGACCGCTCCATGCTCACTATTGACCCGGCTTCGCTCCCCTCGCCCCCGTTACCGCCATTGCCAACCCGCTTTCGCCTTGGCGAATGGATTGTTGACAGCGCATTAGGTGACTTGCAAAGAGATAATGAGCAAGGTGATGAGCGAGTGCCGCTGCCCGGTTTATCGCTCAGCTTGTTATTAGCGCTGGCGCGCCGTGCGGGTGAAGTGGCCGATACCGAAAGCATCATGACTGAGGTGTGGCATCATGAAATGGTCAGTGATGCAACATTGCAGCAACGCATCAAACTATTGCGCCGCGCCTTGGGTGATGACAGCGGCACGCCACGCTATATTGCCACCATTCGGGGGCGTGGTTATCGGCTGTTGTTGCAGCCGGAAGCCTTACCCAACGCGGCACCGGCGACGCTACCGATGGTCAGCCCGACCCCGACGGCAACGCTTGCATCTGCGGCAGGTGCGGCACAAGCAGC
>CAMBDR010000102.1 GCA_945864765.1 Janthinobacterium lividum
TGATGCGCCACGCATTCCACCGTGGTGCGGCGAAAATCGGCAAAGCGCAATTTAACATAGACTTTTTGCACCATGCGCTCCGCTTTGACACGTGCGATGCTCCTCTGCAAGCTGTGCAATAATTCGGGAATATGTTGCAAACACGCGTCAAGATCAGGTAAATCCGGCGTATAGGTTTCTTCTACGCTGATGGATTTACGCTCCTGGCTAACGTCCACCGCGCGGTTATCAATGCCCCTGCTCAAATAATATAAATTCGCGCCAAATTTACCAAAATGCAATTGCAATTGCGGAATCGACCAAGTGCGCAAATCAGCGCAACTGTTTGCGCCCAATTGCTTGAGCTTGGCCGCCGTCACCTTGCCCACACCAAACAGTTTATCGACTGGTAAATCTGCCACAAAGGCTTCCACTTGATCCGGCTTGATCACAAACATGCCGTCCGGCTTATTCCAATCGCTGGCAATTTTTGCCAAAAATTTATTCGGAGCCACCCCAATGGACGCGGTAATACCCACCGTGGCGGCAATGCGGGCACGAATCTCTTGCCCGATCAGAGTCGCACTGCCCTTGCATAAAGTGGCGTGGCTGACATCCAGATAGGCTTCATCGAGCGATAAAGGTTCGACCAAATCGGTGTAATCACGGTAAATCGCCAGAATTTGGCGCGAAGCGATGCGATATTTTTCCATCGCCGGCGGCAACACCACCAACTGGGGGCAGCGTTGCAAGGCTTGCACAGTCGGCATGGCAGAGTGAATGCCAAAACGGCGCGCCACATAATTGCAGGTGGCAATCACCCCGCGCTGCTCGGCGCGCCCGCCGATTGCCAGCGGCAGCTCACGCAGGCCGGGGTCATCGCGCATTTCTACCGCCGCGTAGAAACAATCGCAATCCGAATGAATAATTTTTCGTGTCTCAACACCCATTGTTGAATCGATTTAAAAAAAGATGGCATATTGTAACCCTGATTATCGAATGATTATCGAATAATGCGCGAATGATTGACGAAGAACTGGCGTTTTAGCCAGTCGAATTCCTTATGTTGCAAGGCATGCATGCTTTCATTTTGCTAAAATAGCCCGATAAAATTTTAAAATTGGAGAATCTGTGTCAACTTTATCCATCTGGCCACGCCTGGGCCTGTTTTCCTTATGCCTGATCACCTTTATATCGGCTTCGGCCAACCCAAACCAAGCCACACCCAAGCAAGTAAGCGCAACGCCGCCCGTCGCCGCCAAAGTGCCGTTTCAAATAAAATACCACGGCCAAACCGTGGTGGATGAGTATCGCTGGCTACAGCAAAAGCAAAAGCCTGAAGTCATGCACTACTTACAAGCGGAAAATGCCTATACCGACGCTATCACCGCGCATTTAACGCCATTGAAGGATAAAATCTACCAGGAAATGAAAGGCCGCCTCAAAGAAACCGACCTTTCTGTGCCCGCCCGTCATGGCCCGTATTATTATTATTCCCGCACCGAGGCAGGCAAGCAATACCGGATTTACTGCCGCCGCGCGGCCAAGCCCGACCAAAGCTATAACGCCGACGCAACGGAAGAAGTTTTGCTTGATGAAAACAAAATGGCGGCGGGGAAGAAGTTTTTTGCCATTGGTGATTGGAATGTCAGCCCCGACCACCAACTACTGGCTTACACCACCGACATAACCGGTTTTCGGCAATACCAGCTACATATAAAAAACCTGAAAACTGGCAAACTGTTAAAAGACACCTTGCCGCGCGTCACCTCGCTGGCCTGGGCCAATGACAACCAAACCTTGTTTGCGGTACAGGAAGACGCCACCACAAAACGCTCGGATCGCTTGTCACGCCTGGTTCTGGGTAAGGCGGCCAAACAAGTATTCCATGAAACCGATGTCGAATTTTCACTCGATGTTGGCAAAACGCATGACCAGCAATTTATCGTTTTCAGCTCGGACAGCACCAATACCAGCGATGTCAAACTGCTGGACGCAAAACAGCCGCAAGGCCAATTTCATCCTATTCTGGGCCGCAGCCCCAACCACCGCTACAGCGTCGAACATCGCGCCGGCATGTTGTATATCACGACCAATCGCGACGCCAAAAACTTCCGCCTGGTGCGCGCGCCCTTGGCCACGCCAGACGCCAGCCATTGGGAGAGCGTGATCGAGCACGACCCCAAAGTCCTGTTGGAGCAAATCCACCTGTTCCAGGACTTTATGGTCGTCGATGAAAAAACCCAGGCCCAAACCCGACAACGAATTTACGACTTTGCCAAAAACACTTGGCAAACGATTCAATTTGACGAACCGGTTTACGTGATCCACGCCGACAATAATCCGGAATTTACCAGCAAGCAGTTCCGCCTGACCTTTCAATCGCCCATCACGCCGCGCACCTTGCTGGAAGTGAATATGGCCGATGGCAGCCAACGCCAACTCAAGCAACAAGAGGTACGCGGCTTTGACCCCAAACAATTTGAAAGCCGCCGCCTGTGGGCCAACGCGCGCGATGGCGTGCAAGTGCCAATGTGGGCGGTGTATAAAAAAGGCGTGAAGTTTGATGGCTCCGCGCCGCTGCTGCTGTATGCCTATGGTTCCTACGGGATTCCAAGCGAACCCGTTTTTTCTGATCGGCGCTTAAGCTTGTTGGAACGTGGCGTGATTTTCGTGACCACGCAAATTCGTGGTGGCAATGAAATGGGTGAAGCCTGGCATGATGAGGGCATGCTGATGAAAAAGAAAAACACCTTTTTCGATTTCATCGACAGTGCAGAGTACCTGATTCAAAACAATTGGACCCGCGCCGACCGCCTGATTGCCGAAGGCGGCAGCGCGGGCGGCTTGTTAATGGGTGCGGTGAGCAATATGCGCCCTGACTTATTTCATGCCGTACATGCCGCCGTGCCCTTTGTTGATGTCATCAACTCGATGATGAACGCCGACTTACCCGGCACCACGGCAGAATACCCGGAATGGGGCAACCCCAATCAAAAAGCGGCGTTTGACTATATGCTCGGTTATTCGCCGTATGACAATATCGAACGCAAAGCCTACCCCACCATGCTGGTCACCACGGGTTTAAACGACAGCCAGGTGATGTATTGGGAACCGGCCAAATATGTGGCCAAGCTACGCACTTACAAAACCGATAAAAACCTGCTGTTGTTAAAAACCAATATGGGGGCAGGTCATGGCGGAGCCTCCGGGCGCTATGACGCGCTGGGTGAAAAAGCCTTTGAAGCGGCCTGGATGTTGGATCAATGGGGAATCAAAGAATAATTTTCACATTTTTTGCAGAAATTTAGCAGAAATTCCTGAATTTCACTGGACAGGGGTAAGAACATCCCCTATAATTTCATTTCTTCGGATGCAGCACAAAACATCTGATGTTTCTGAGTATTAAGCAGGGTGCTTAGCTCAGTTGGTAGAGCGGCGCCCTTACAAGGCGTAGGTCGGGAGTTCGAGCCTCTCAGCACCCACCAAACAGAAACATCAAATTTGCGCAGCGGTTTTACCAGGAAATCAGGAGTGGTAGTTCAGTTGGTTAGAATACCGGCCTGTCACGCCGGGGGTCGCGGGTTCGAGCCCCGTCCGCTCCGCCAGAATGTGACACGAAAAGCCACCCTCGGGTGGCTTTTTTGTTTGCACTGCGCCATTTCCTGACATCCACTCACCTCTTCCCATCAGCACATGACGCTTCACTTGTGTATAATTAAACGCTGTATTATGGATTGAAATTCCCTTTCATTACATCGGCGTTTCAATTCCATTTTATTTCCATGGGTTAATTTATTCATTTTTTGAAGTCACGCTTTCAATTTGGTTTATTTACTAAATCGAGGTGATTTTTTCCGGCCAAATATTATTTAAATTTAAGATTTGCATAAATTAAATAGGCTTTTATTTTAAATGCAATTACAACATCAATAAACCACAAAAATATCTATTCGGCAGCATTTTTGTGTTAATTTGGTGTTTTTTAAATGCTTCTATAGCTAAATTATTTTCAAAATATTCATCAGAGTTTGAGTGATTTAAGCGTAAACTTTAGTATGTGCATCTTCTCAACTTTACTGAAACAGTGTTTTTAGATTCACAATGATCTGATTGTTCGTTTGCAAGTACGATAGACGTAAGCTGGTGGCTTGGTAATTGATGCAAACTTGAAAACCAGCAAAGGTTATCTTGTTTATTTTTTTAAATTTAAAGAGAGCATCCTGATGCTAGATCGACACAATCCCTATGACGCGCAGCAGCCTTTATTAGTTGGCTGCTCTTGCGGCGGCAATCATGCGCCAGACCAACATCCAAACGTCCTTCGTCAAACCGATGCCGAACAGATCGGGCGCGACTTTATCGAAGCGACCATGGTCAAGGCATTATTTCCCCATGAGCCAACCCGGCGCGCCTTTTTGAATGCGGTCGGTAAAAATACCGCCATGGCCGCCATTGCCAGCGTAGTGCCCATGATCAGCATGCAAGCGATGGCTTATGAACGCCCTGGCGAATTGGAAAAAAGAGATTTGAAGATCGGCTTTGTCGCCATTACCTGTGCCACCCCCTTGATTATGGCCGATCCGCTCGGCTTTTATGCAGGGCAAAATCTCAAGGTGCAATTGGTAAAAACCCCCGGCTGGGGACCAATACGTGATCGCATTATTAAAAAAGAACACGATGCCTCCCACTTTTTATCGCCCATGCCCTTGGCCATGACCCTCGGTTTAGGCCATGATCCCTACCCAACCTCGGTGGCAACGATACAAAATAATAATGGTCAAGCCATTACACTGCACTTGAAGCACAAAGACAAACGCGAACCAGCAAAATGGAAAGGCATGACGTTTGGCGTGCCTTTCCAATTTAGTATGCACAACTTTTTACTGCGTTATTTTGTCGCAGAACATGGTATTAACCCTGAAACAGATATTAAAATCATCAATGTTCCACCGCCGGAAATGGTAGCAAAACTAAAAGATGGCAGCATTGATGGATTTCTTGGGCCGGACCCTTTTAATCAGCGTGCGGTATTCGATGGCGTTGGCTTCATCCATACCTTGTCCAAAGATATTTGGGACGGGCACCCTTGTTGCGCTTTTGGTGCCGGCGAGGACTTCATCAAGCAATTCCCCAATACCTACGCCGCGCTATTTCGCGCCATCATCAATTCATCCTTGGTGGCCAGTATTTCAACGGATCGCACTGAAATCGCGAAAGCCATTGCTCCGGCCAAATATTTGAACCAGCCATTGGAAGTTCTCACGCAAATTTTGACCGGCAAGTATCCCGATGGGCTGGGCAATTTCCGCTCGGTGCCGGATCGCGCCATGTTCGACCCGGTTCCTTGGCCAGGTATGGCGATTTGGATGCTGACCCAAATGAAACGCTGGGGCTACATTAAAGGCGATGTAAAATACGCCCAATTGGCTGAAAAAGTATTTCGCCTGACCGATGCCAAAACCCAAATGGCGCAAGCGGGATGGGTTCCACCAAGGGGTGTGTATCGTAAATACGACATCATGGGCAAAAAATTTGATCCGGAAAAGCCTGAACAGTACGCATCCAGTTTTCCCATTTCCCATATTAGCTAAGGAGGCCGCGAAAACGCCTTATCATGCTATAAATCATCGTGCAATCTGATATATTTTCCAGCTTGCACCGATTTTGTACGCTTGTTATGCGTTTTACAATCTTATTATTATAAAAAGGGAATTTTATGTCCTCGATCTTCAAACCCTACGATCCCGACCATTCACGCGCCTGTTCTTGTGGTCGGCATGGCTCTCAGGCAGAACACAATGAAGAGGAGCAGCGCGCCGCTTTGGCGCGTGCATGCAACCCGGAAACACTTACTGAGGATGTGATCGAAGAAGCACTGATGCGTGCGCTATTTCCGCAAAATAGTGTGCGCCGAAAGTTTTTACAAGCCGTCGGTAGCAATACCGCCCGCGCCGCCATTGCCAGTGTCTTACCGCTGGCCTCGCTGCAAGCCATGGCGCAAGAGAAACAAGGTTCGCTGGAAAAGAAAGATTTAAAGATTGGCTTTATTGCCATTACCTGTGCCGCGCCCTTGATCATGGCGGATCCGCTCGGGTTTTATCGCAAGCAAGGATTGAATGTGTCACTCAGCAAAACCGCTGGCTGGGCGTTGATTCGCGACAAAATGATTAACAAGGAATATGACGCCTCACATTTCCTGTCGCCGATGCCACTCGCCATGTCGATGGGTTTAGGCTCCAATCCGATCCCGATGCGTATCGCCACCATCCAGAACATCAATGGCCAGGCCATTACGCTGCACGTCAAGCACAAAGACAAGCGCGACCCAAAACAGTGGAAAGGCTTCAAATTTGCGATTCCATTTGAATACTCGATGCACAATTTCTTGCTGCGTTATTATTTGGCCGAGCATGGGCTGGACCCGGATAAAGATGTGCAATTACGCGTCACGCCACCGCCTGAAATGGTAGCCAATTTACGGGCTGGCAATATTGATGGTTTTTTAGGGCCAGACCCATTTAACCAGCGTGCGGTGTACGATGAAGTGGGTTTCATCCATATTTTATCCAAAGAAATTTGGGACGGCCACCCCTGCTGCGCGTTTGGCACCTCCGAAGAATTCGTCAAACAAAACCCGAATACCTTTGCCGCCTTATTCCGCGCAGTCCTGACTGCCGCCGCCATGGCACAAAATCCGGCAAACCGCTCCTTGGTGGCCAAAGTGATTTCACCCCAGGCTTACCTGAACCAACCCGAAACCGTGGTCGAACAAGTGCTGACAGGCCGTTTTGCCGACGGTTTGGGCAAGATCCAAAACGTCCCCAACCGCGCCGATTTTGACCCCGTACCCTGGCATTCGATGGGCATTTGGATTTTGAGCCAAATGAAACGTTGGGGCTATATCAAAGGCGATGTCGATTACAAAGGCATTACCGAAAAAGTATTTTTACTGACCGATGCCAAGCGTCATATGGTCTCGCTTGACCAAACGCCGCCCACCGGTTTCACCAAAAAGATCAAGGTGATGGGTAAAGATTTTGATCCTTTGCAAGTGGAAAAATACATCAACAGTTTTGCCATTAAGAAATAGGCGGCCCCCATGTTCAACAGTCTTGGTTTTCGCGCGGCCTTAATTTCGCTGCTGATTTTGTTTTCTCTGCTCACGGTCTGGCATTTTGCCACCTTGGCTCCCGCAGCCGGGCCAGTGAAAGCCACCACCGCGCAAGAAGACGAATACGCCAAACTGCTGGGTAAAAGCGCCACCAGCAGCAGCGAAACCAAGATCACAGGTTTTCCCACCCTGATGCAAATGGGGCAAGCCATCGTTAAACATTTGTCCAACCCGTTTTATGATAATGGCCCTAACGATAAAGGTATTGGCATTCAGTTGGGGCATTCCTTACAACGGGTGGGTCTGGGTTTTTTGATTGCTGCGCTGGTTGCGATTCCGCTGGGCTTTTTACTTGGTATGTCACCGCTGATGCAAAGAGCGCTTAATCCCTATATTCAAATCTTGAAGCCCATCTCGCCGCTGGCGTGGATGCCGCTGGCTTTGTACACGATTAAAGATTCCGGCATTTCGGGCATTTTTGTGATTTTTATTTGCTCGATTTGGCCCATGCTGGTCAATACCGCCTTTGGGGTTGCCTCGGTGCGGCGCGAGTGGCTCGATGTGGCCAGAACCCTGGAAGTGAGTGCCTGGCGCAAAGCCTTCATTGTGATTTTGCCCGCCGCCGCGCCGACTATTTTGACCGGGATGCGCATTTCGATGGGGATTGCGTGGTTGGTGATTGTGGCGGCTGAAATGCTGGTCGGTGGCACCGGGATTGGTTATTTTGTCTGGAATGAGTGGAATAATCTGTCGCTGACCAGCGTGATTTTTGCCGTGCTGTTGATTGGCGTGGTGGGCATGCTGCTCGATTTGATTTTTGCGCGTTTGCAGAAATTTGTCAGCTATGTTGATTAAATGTGCTTGACCCAATGACACAGATAAAGCGATTCCTGCCATGAGCACTTCTTTTTTAAGCATCAACAATCTGACCAAGCACTTCAATGAAACCACGCCACCTGTGTTTGACGCGGTCAACTTTACCATTGAAAAAGGCGAATTCGTTTGCATCATCGGCCATTCCGGCTGCGGCAAAACCACCATCCTGAACCTGATGGCGGGCTTGACCGAGCCAACCTCAGGCAATGTGGTGATGGATGGTAAGCCGATTCATGGCCCTAGCCTGGATCGCGGCGTGGTGTTCCAGGGCCATGCACTGATGCCCTGGTTATCGGTCTTATCGAATGTCTCGTTCGCGGTCAAATCGCGCTGGCCAAAGTACAATACGCAGCAAGTCCACGAACAGGCGATGCGCTATATCAGCATGGTAGGCTTAAAGGGTTCGGAGCATAAAAAGCCGTCGGAATTGTCGGGTGGAATGAAGCAGCGTGTCGGGATTGCGCGCGCCTTTTCGATTGAACCGAAAATGCTGTTGCTGGATGAGCCATTTGGTGCGCTGGACGCCTTAACCCGTGGCGTGATTCAAGATGAATTATTGAAAATTTGTGCCGCCACCCATCAAACCGTTTTTATGGTCACGCATGACGTGGATGAAGCGATTTTACTGGCCGACAAAATCATGTTGATGTCTAACGGCCCGCATGCACGGATTGCGGAAATCGTCATCAACACCATGCCCAAAGAGCGCACCCGTGCCTCCATGCACCATGATCCGCAGTTCTACCATATTCGCAATCATCTGGTAGACTTTTTGGTGAATCGTTCACGCCAGATTCAAGCCGAGGGCAAGTTTGATTTTGAAACCCAGATCGTCAGCCCGGGTCTGGAAAAAACATCGCTTGGATTCGAAGTTGTTTAGTCACACCATTGCATAAAATTAAATCCCTACCCCACCACAGGAGAACACAACATGGATCGCAACGAAGTCACTCAAAAAATCATCTCGGCCAAAGTCGCAAAAAAACTGACTTGGAAAGGTATTGCCGAGAGCATCGGTGCCAGTAAAGAATGGACCACCGCTGCCATGCTGGGGCAAATGACCCTGAATTTACAACAAGCCACGGTCGCCAAAGGGCTGTTTGATTTGACCGATGAAGAAACCGCATGGCTGCAAATTGTGCCCTACAAAGGCTCGCTGCCCACCGCCGTGCCAACCGACCCGCTCATTTATCGCTGGTATGAATTGGTGAATGTGTATGGCACCACCATCAAGGAATTGATCCACGAAGAGTTTGGCGATGGCATCATGAGCGCGATTGATTTTTCGATGGATATTACGCGTGAACCAGACCCGAAGGGGGATCGTGTGAATGTGGTGTTGAGTGGTAAGTTTTTGCCCTACAAAACCTATTAAACCTACTAAAGTCAGTCTAAAACGATATCCAGCGCGTAGGGTGGGCACGCCTTTGTGCCCACTCAATTGAGAAGTACGCACTTCTCTAGTGAAACTAAAAATTGCCATAAAAATGTGGTAATGGCATCTTATGGAATTGCAAATACAGCTGACAACTGCCAATGCCAGTTACCTCTTTTACTTTTCACTAGAATGCAAAAGCCGATTATAAA
>CAMBDR010000103.1 GCA_945864765.1 Janthinobacterium lividum
GTTCAACTTTGCGCTTCATCAGCGTACCAAAGAACACCACCGCATACGCCACCCAGACCACGGCGATCAGGATATCAATCGGCCATTCCAGTTCAGCGTATTCCTTACCCTGGGTAATGCCCAGCGGCAAGGTAACGGCAGCGGCCACAATCACCAGTTGCCAGCCCCAAAACACAAATTCAGCCAAACCATCGGAAAACAGGCGGGTGTGGCAAGTACGCTGCACCACAAAAAATGAGGTCGCCATCAAGGCACAACCACCAAAAGCAAAAATAACCGCATTGGTATGCAAGGGTCGCAAACGCCCATAACTAAGCCATGGCACATTGAAATTAAGCTCGGGCCACGTCAGTTGCGCCGCAATCAGCGCCCCCACCGTCATGCCAACCACGCCCCAAACCACGGCCATGATGGCAAACTGCCTTACCACCCGATAATTATAAAGATTGCTGCTATCTGTACCCATAGTATGATCCAAGAATGAGAAATTCCTACCATTTTAGTCAAAGTGTCGATCCTGTATATTGATTAAAATCAAGATACACAGATAAAAGACACCGCACCCGCATTTTTCCAACTTTCTTCACGTCGGTTCGCATTACAATTGTATTCTCGCAACAACGTCAATCAGTCCAACCCCAATAGTGTACATTACTTGACCGGGCCGCCACTCTCGGTGATACTCATCAATACGCACATGCTGGCTGGCTTTACCAGCCGATTTACCAGCCGATTTACCAGCCCGGCGTCGGACGCCACCGCAGCTTGTCCGTTTCAACCATTGGAGCCATTGATGCTTGTCGGTTTACGAGAAAAAATACTTGTTTTCCTCATCCTGAGCATTGTTTTGCTTGGCGCAGGCACCTTACTCATTGTCAACACCATCGAGCAACACCATACACAAGAATTGACGCAACAACAGCTTGATCACTACGTACAACTGCATCAAGCGAAAATACTCGCTACTATTGCACAAAACACCGGGCAAAACCCTGCTATCGATGCCAGATTGGATAATTTTATCCATCCCAAAACAACACACATCGCAACAAACATCGCAACAAACATGACGGCCCGGGTTTTGGACGAGGATGGTGGCATCACCAATCAACCGGGCACCACGATCTGGAATCTGTTACCGCATGAAGCTGAACGCCTGCAACTCAAGGCCGCCATGGTGAGCATTAAATCAGGCCAGCAGGAAAGCAGCAAAATGAAACTCACCATGGAGGGCGTCAAACAAGTGGCAGCCATGGTATGGGTGCCTTCTGTGCAACGCTACCTGCTGGCCACCCAGGATGCCAGCAATATCAACGGCACTGGCAACATTGGCAATTCCACTGACAACCTGCATCTTATGCTGATACTTGCAATTGCATTAATGGTGACATTTTCCTTCATTTTAATTGTTATGCACAAACTACTGGCAATTAGCTTACAACATACCATCAATGGCATGCGGCAAATCGCAGGGAACGATTATAAAACCCGGCTGGTACTCGGGCATAACGATGAATTTGGCCAAATCACCCAGGCGTTTAACCTGCTTGCGGGGAAATTGGAAAAAGTACAGGGTCAATTGCAAGCCAGCTTGGGCACCTTGCGTGCATCCGAACAACGCTTTGCCACCATTTTTAACGCCGTGGCTGACCCCATTTTAATCACCCGGCTGGAAGACGGGGCGGTGGTGGATGTGAATGAAGCGTTTCAACGACGCTCACAACTGTCGCTCGAACAAGCCATCACGCGCTCGCAGGAAGCGCTCGGTTTATGGGCCAACCCGGACGACCGCACCCTGTTCCACTCGATTTTGCTACGCCACAAACAGGTACGCGGCTTTGAATGTGACACCCTGTTAAACGGTGTAGCACGACACGACTCGATCTCCGCTGCCATTATCGAACTTGATGGCCAGGTGCATGTTTTATCGATTTCACACGATGTCACCGAAATGCGCCGTCAAGAAGCCGCCTTGCGGGCATCCGAAGTGCGCAATGCCATCATGTTGCACATGATTCCCGATTATTTTGGGGTTTCGCGCTTTTCGGATGGGGTATTGGTGCTGATCAATGATGGCTTTGAACAACTGATTGGATGGCGGCGCGAAGACTGTATTGGCAAACGCGCAATCGATCTGGACATTTGGGCCCACCCGGCTGACAGCGAACGCTTTGCCAAACGCTTGCGCAGCGATGGCAGTGTGCGCAATATGGAAATCGACTTCAAGCATAAAAACGGCACCATCATGCGTGGCCTGGCGTCGGCCTCGACCTTTGAATTTGACGGCGTGCGCCATGTTGGCATGGTGGTGCGCGATATTACCGAAGCCAAACAACAGGAAAATGCGCTACGCCAAAGCTACGAAACCCTGGCTCGGGTACAAAAAATTTCCGGCATGGGAATTTGGCAATGGAACACCGAAACCAACATCATTTATTGGTCGAAAACCATTTACGATATTTACCAAATCAAACCGCCACTTGAGAGCGATGCGCCGTCCGGCTATGTTGGCTCACTGCCCGGCACCAGCTTGCTCGAATTGATTCACCCGGACGACCGCCCAGTATATATTGAACAAGTGCGCTCGATTTTGCATCAGGGTGGACATAATCGAATAGAGGTGCGGGCGCTACGACCGGATGGCAGCATCCGTTATGTTGTTTCCCAAGGCGATATTGGTGAAATGCGCGACGGTCGGGTGGTGAATGCCTATGGTTTTATTCAGGATGTGACCGAACAAGTGATTGCCAGCAAAAAAATGCAGCAACAGGAAGCCGCCTTGCGCGCTTCCGGGCAAAAATTCTCGGCCATCTTTAACGCTATTCCCGATATGATCGGTGTCACCCGGCTGGAGGATGGTCTGGTGATCGATTTCAACCAAAAATTTGAACAAACCAGTTCCGGCGAGCATGATCATGCCAACCTTGCCGGACGCCATATTTCAGAATTTGATATCTGGCTGCATGAAAGTGATCGCCTGCGTTTTTTTGATGAATTAACGCAAAACGGCATCGTGCGGGAGATGGAATGTGATATCAACACCCACAGCAAGAAGAAAATTCATGCATTAATCTCAGGTAAATTATTTGAACTGGATGGTCAGGCGCATGTGGTGACGATTGCGCATGATGTGACCGAATTACGCCAAAAAGAACTGGCGCTGCATCAATCTTTACTGGCCCAGCAAACCGCCGAAGCGGCGCAGCAAACCGCCGAAGCGGCGACCCGGATGAAAAGTGAGTTTTTGGCCATGATCAGCCATGAAGTGCGCACCCCGTTGGGCGGCGTGATCGGCATGTTGCGCTTTGGCCTGAAAGACCCGACCCTCTCCGGCGACACGCGCGCCAAACTCAGCGTGGGCTTATCCAATGCCGAGGTACTGCTGCAAATCATCAATGACATTCTCGATTACTCCAAACTGGAAGCGGGCAAAATGTCGATTGAAATGATCGATTTTGACTTGCACAGCCTGGTGCGCGATGCCATTACCCTGATGGAAGAAAGGGCAGAAACCAAGAGCTTAACCTTGATCACCGAGCTACCCACCAATTTACCGATTTGGTGGCATGGCGACCCTACCCGCTTGCGCCAAGTCTTGATTAATTTAATTGGCAATGCGATTAAATTCACCGAAAGCGGCAGTGTGAAAGTTCGGGTCAAGGTAGAGCAAGATGGCGAGGTTTCCTTCATGGTGCGCGACACCGGGATAGGCATCAGCACCGAAGCCGTTGGCCGCCTGTTCCAAAAATATCAACAGGCCGACAACTCGATTGCACGTAAATTTGGCGGCACCGGTTTGGGCCTTGCCATTTGCAAGCGCATCGTCGAAGCCATGCATGGCCACATTCGGGTCGCCAGCAAACTCGATGTCGGCAGCACCTTCACAGTCTTCCTGCCGCTAACCCCGGGTAAGGTTAACCCGATTCAAGCTGGCATAGCCCATTTGGAGCCACACGCCTGCCAACTGCATATTTTATGTGCCGAAGATGGCGCAACCAATCAAATTATCATCAGCGAATTGCTGGGTGCCATGGGGCATCACGTCGATTTGGCCGAAGACGGCATGACCGCACTCACCGCGCTCTCGCTGGAAGATTACGATCTGGTATTGATGGATAGCCGCATGCCGCGCCTTGAAGGGATAGATGCGCTACGCCTGCTACGTCAAAAAGCCTGCGATGTGCGCAACCCGAATATTCCGGTGATTGCCCTCACGGCCAATATTTCCGAAGCCGAGCGCGAACGTTTTTTCCACGCCGGAGCAGATGGTTTTATTGGCAAACCGATTGACGAAGCCCAATTGCATGGCGAAATTGCGCGCATGATCACTTTGTTGCAGGAATCGGGCCGCACTTTGCTGGCCAACCCGCTGGCCAACCCGCTGGCCAACCCGCTGACCAACCCAGGCATCGCCCACACCTCTGGCCCGACTGACTCTGCCGCGACTCGGCCTGCCTTGGCTGCGCCAAAGCCGTTCAACCCCGGCCCAAGCGGTAGCAACGGTAGCAACGGTAACAACAGCGGCAGCCCCCTCAGCACCTTCAGCAGCAAAATGCAACAAAACCTGATTGGCATGTTTAGCGACGAAGCCCCGCGCCTGTTGGCCGAAATCGGCATGAGTCTGGCGGCGCAGCAAGCAGGGCCGATTGCCATTGCCGCGCATAGCTTAAAAGGTTGTTCCAGCTATTTCGACGTGCCAGAATTGCAGCATTTGTGCAAACAAATTGAAGCCGCTGCCAACGCCAACGATCTTGCCAGTGTGCGCGAACATTTTCCCGCCTTTGGCCGTGCGGTTGAAAATGCGGTCACGCACGCCCGACAGATGTGCCCGAAGTAGCAAACCGCATTAACGGTATGCAGCACGAAAATGGATTGCGCTCCCGGATACTTTATAATAGCCATCTATCGCCTGGAGCCGCCCATGTTCGTTGGTTTGAGAGAAAAGGTCGTTCTTTTCATCATTACCGCCATATTCATCATTGGCAGCGTTACCCTATGGATGGTCAATTCGATTCAAAAACGTGATCAACAGGATCACGCCTTACAAGCGGCAGAACGGCAAGTTCAATTCCACAAAGAGCGTACCCTCGCAGCCATTCAGGCTGACTTGGCACTTTCCCTGAAAATGGCGGATTCGGATATCGTGCGGCGCTGGGCGCGCCATCCTGGCGACTTTCAACACGCCCCGGCAGCACGCCAGGAACTCTCCAGTTTTTTAAGCTTGTTCTCGACTCACCAGGCCTTTATTGCCTCAGCACCTGAAGCCCAACTTTATTATCTGGATCAAGCTGCGATCAGTGCGCCGATTGTAAAGCCAACGCAAGCACTCAGGGAAAGCAATACCGATGATCGCTGGTTCTTTGCCACGCTAACACAAAAAAACCCTTACAATTTCAACATCGACCACAACAACACGCTCAACTCCACCAAACTTTGGACCAATGTCGTTATCAAAGATCAAGGGCAAGCCATTGGCGTAGTCGGCACAGGCATTGAAATAGGCCATTTCATTGATGAATTTATTCATAGCCCGATACCGGGCTTAACGAATATCTTTATCAATGAAGAAGGACTGATTCAAGGCCATCGTCAACAGTCATTGATTGAGCAAAACGCCGAATTGGAAAAAAAAGTCAATCGATCCACCATTTGGCGCATGCTTGGCAGCGAAGAAGAGCGCCAGCAATTAAAATTGGCGCTCGCCAATGCGCAAGCCCAGAGCCTGAGCAACCTCCCGTCCAATGTCGGTAAAGCCACCCGGCTAGTGCTCACGCTCGACGGTCGGCCCCACATCGTGGCGGTAGCCTATTTACCCCCATTAAAATGGTATGCAGTAGCCGCTTATGATGCCGCCCAACTGTCCGACTTCAACGACTTCCTGCCCGTGGTTGGGGTGATGCTGATCGGTCTGCTACTTGCGGCACTGATGGTACTGAGCATAGGCAATCGCCTGGTCGTTGCGCCATTACAACGTCTGGCGGAAGGTGCGCGCCGTTTGGCCGACGGCGATTACCAGGTGCGCCTTGCCGCCCATGGTGCGGATGAAATCGGCCAGCTTACCGAGGCATTTAATCGAATGGCAGAAAAGATTGCGCAGGCACGGCAGCAGTCGCAAATCACTCTCAAGACCTTGCACGCCTCTGAACAGCGTTTTGCCGCCATCTTGAACGCCGTACCCGACCCTATTTTGATTACCCGCATCAGCGATGGCATGGTGGTCGAAATTAATGCCGAAGTCAGCCGCAATACCCCCACACCGCGCACGGATGTGATCGGCAAAACCATTGAAGAACTGGGCATTTGGATTTACCCTGAAGACCGTCAGCGCTTCCTCGACCTGATCAAGTCACAAAAAAGGGTGCGTAATTTTTCCTGTGAAACCGCGATGCTGGGAGTACACCGCTACGATTTGATCTCGGCCGCCCTGATCGAACTCGATGGCATACCGCATGTGTTGAGCATTTCGCGCGATGCCACCGAGCAACTACGGCAAGAAGCCGCGTTAAGGCGCAGCTATGACATGCTGGCCCGCATCCAGCAAATTGCTGGCATGGGGATTTGGCAATGGTATCTGGAAACGGATCGCATGCTGTGGTCCAAAACCATTTATGAAATTTATCGCCTGCCGATCCCGAATGAAGCCGGGCTGGAGCCGGGCTTTGTCGGCAGTATGTCCTCGCTGCATGCCTTTAACTACATCCACCCGCAAGACCAGCAACGCTGCCTGGAGGAAGTCAAGCGCACCCTGAGCCAACGTCAAATGGTCGCCTCACAATTTCGCATCATCACCGAGGACGGCACGGTGTTAACCTTGCAATTGGAAGGTGAAGTCATGCTGGATGATCAAGGCAATGTCAGCTACGTATTTGGCTTTACCCAGGATATCAGCGAACGGCTCAACGCAGAACGGGCGATTCGTGCCAGCGAAGAGAAAATCGCCACGCTATTTCAGACCGTACCCGAGTTTTTGGCGATTTCACATTTTTCCGATGGCAAGTTTGTCAATTTAAACGAAGGCTTTGAACGCGCCACCGGGTGGAGCCAGCAAGAAGCGCTGGGCCGCACCGGGCTGGAGCTGGGCTTATGGCAAAATCCTGATGACCGCGCCAAATTTGCCGAACTGCTTGAGCGAGATGGCGTGTTCCGGGGCCTGGAAGTGAATTTTGTGCGCAAGGACGGCAGTCTCTGGCGCGGTTCGGCCTGTGCCGCGATTGCCGAGATTAACGGTGAAAAATACATCACCCAGGCAGTACACGATGTGACCGAATTGCACCGCCAGCAAGCAGCGGCACGCGCTTCCGAAACCGCCCGTCAGGCAGCGGAAGCAGCGAATCAACTCAAGAGCGATTTTTTAGCCATGATCAGCCATGAAGTGCGCACCCCGCTGGGCGGCGTGATTGGCATGCTGCGCTTTGCCCTGCGCGCGCAAGAACTGGCCCCGGATACGCGTAGCAAACTGCAAATTAGCTTGTCCAATGCCGAAATCCTGCTGCAAATTATTAATGACATTCTCGACTATTCCAAATATGAAGCCGGCAAAATGCAGCTCGACATGCTCGACTTTGACTTGCATGGTTTGGTGCGTGATGTGGTATCGATTTTAATCGAGCGTGCCGAAACCCGGGGCTTGAATTTATATGCCGAAATCGAACCCGGTTTGCCCGTCTGGTGGTACGGTGACCCAACCCGCTTGCGCCAGGTCTTGGTCAACCTGATCGGCAATGCCGTCAAATTCACCCACCAGGGTGAGGTGCGGGTGAAAGTCGGCCTGGATCAAGACTGCCAAATCGCCATCAGCGTGCGCGATTCCGGAATCGGCATGAGCGCGGACACCATGAGCCGCCTATTCCAAAAATTTGAACAGGCCGATGCCTCCACCGCCCGCACCTATGGTGGCACAGGTTTGGGTCTGGCAATTTGCAAGCGCATCGTCGATGCCATGGGCGGCAGTATTAAAGTGGCGAGCAAACTGCAAGTTGGCACCACCTTTAACCTGTGCCTGCCACTCACGCCGGGGGTCGCCCCGCTAGACCAGGGCAGCGAATCGGCTACCCCAAACCACGCATGGCAACTCGCAATTTTATGCGCCGAAGATGGTGCCACCAATCAAATTATTGTGCGCGATCTGGTTGAAAGCATGGGGCATACGATAGACATTGTAGAAAATGGCAAACAGGCTTTGGCCGCGCTGGCCAGCCACGACTACGATCTGGTGCTGATGGATAGCCGCATGCCCGAAATGGATGGCATGGAAGCCTTACGTTTGCTGCGCGAAGGCGCACATCAGGTGCGCGATGCACACATTCCGGTGATCGCGGTGACCGCGAACGTATCGCAAAACGAGCGCGAGCGTTTCTTTGAATGTGGTGCCGATGGCTTTATCGGCAAACCGATTCATGAAGCCGATTTGCGCAACGAAATCGGGCGCGCCATCAGCACACTCATTCAGCGTGGCAAGCAGCTGCAAGAGCGAAGCGACACAGCCGCCGTCGGGATGGTGCCCCCCCAAGTTCCTGCCACCACGCCAAGTGTTTCGGCGGTCGCCGAGCCTGCACGCGGCTATCATCCATTACTGGCCTTTAGTCCGGCGGCGCGCCAAAACCTGATCAGCATGTATCTGGCCGAAGCACCGCGCCTGCTGCAACTGGCACGCGAACAACTTGCCGCCAGCGATGCGCCGGGCCTTGCCATGACAGCGCATAGTTTAAAAGGTTGTTCCGGCTATTTTGATGCGGGCGAACTCACGCAAATATGCCGCACCCTTGAAATGGCCGCCAAGGCGCAAGACTGGGGCCAGGTAGAGCAATCGTTTCCCGCCTTCGAAGCCACCGCCATGCAAGTAATTGAAGCAACCCGCACGCTCAGTTTTGATTAAGGCATCGCACTGATTGCTCTGGCTTACCGGCTCATATTCCAGCCGTAGCGCTACCACTGGCCAAAAAGCTGCCGTGCCCTTGGCACGGCCTTGTTTCAAAAACGATGCTTCCTACAACCACCGCCGCCAACATGGGCACTGGTGGTCGGCTTTTGAGCGCGTTGGCCCCACTGCAAACCACCGCTGCCAGAGCCGGAAACTGGCCGTTGTGCCTTATGACTTGGTGGCATAGCTATAGCCGCAACACTTGGCCGCCACCGCTGAGCAATGACGGCCAAATTTCCCAAAGGGAGACTTTGACTTTGGGGTTGGTTTTCGGCATTTTGGTTGCGATATTCGTTCGATTTTCTGGCAAATCAATTTATAATGCCGCATGCTAAAATGTTGCTTTAAGTTTTTTAATTTTCTCAATTACTTTAGTTATTAAAGGATCGATCAACCAGCCTTGATGTACATTGTCTAAACCTCTAACGATAATATAAAGCCCTGCAGTCAGCATAGCAATAAAAAACTCTGTATCCCATTGCCCTCTAACAGTCATTTCTACTGCTAATTTATATAAGATAATCCCTATCCCGGCAAAAATTTCAG
>CAMBDR010000104.1 GCA_945864765.1 Janthinobacterium lividum
CGCAAATATGATCGTGGTTATGGCCACTTCACGACTCGCCAAAACATTCAGTTTAACTGGATCAATCTTGAGCAAGCCCCGGATATTTTGCATGATTTATCCACCGTTGAAATGCATGCGGTTCAAACCTCGGGCAATTGCATCCGCAATACCACCTCGGACGAATACGCAGGCGTGGCGGCCGATGAAATCATCGACCCACGGCCTTATGCCGAAATTTTGCGCCAGTGGAGCACCTTCCATCCCGAATTTGCCTTTTTGCCGCGTAAGTTTAAAGTCGCCATCAATGGTGCCAAAGAAGATCGTGCCGCCATTGCGATTCACGATATCGGCCTGACTGTCGTCCATAACGAACAGAAGGAAATAGGCTTTCGCGTCATGGTGGGTGGCGGCATGGGACGCACCCCCATCATTGGCAGTACGATTCGCGAATTTTTACCGCGTGAACACATGTTGAGTTATATCGAAGCCATCATGCGCGTCTATAATGCGCACGGGCGTCGGGACAACAAATACAAGGCACGCATCAAAATTTTATTGAAAGCCATGGGTGCGGAAGAATTTGCCCGCCAGGTCGAGCAAGAATGGCAAGACCTGAAAGACGGCCCCGCCACCCTGACACAGGCAGAAATGGATCGGGTGAGCGCTTTTTTTACCCCGCCCGCCTACCAAACCATTACCCCCAACAATGAACTGGCCCAACTGCGCGCCGATAACAAAGCCTTTGATAATTGGCTAAAACGCAATGTCAAGCCCCACAAAGTAGCAGGTTATTCGATTGCCCTGTTATCGCTGAAAAAAACCGGTGTGCCGCCCGGCGATGCCACGGCTGAACAAATGGATTTTATTGCCGATTTGGCCGACCACTATAGCTTTGGCGAATTGCGCGTCACCCATGAACAAAATCTGGTGCTGGCCGATGTCCGCGATTCTGAACTGTTCGCGCTCTGGCAAGAAGCCAAAGCCCATGGTTTGGCGACACCCAATATTGGTTTGCTGACCGATATGATTTGCTGCCCCGGTGGTGACTTTTGTTCCTTGGCCAATGCCAAGTCGATTCCGATTGCCGCTGCCATTGCCGAACGCTTTGACGACCTCGATTTCCAGCATGATATTGGTGAAATCGAACTCAATATCTCCGGCTGTATCAATGCCTGCGGCCACCACCATGTCGGCAATATCGGCATTTTGGGGGTTGATAAAGATGGCTCGGAGTGGTATCAGGTTTCCATCGGCGGCGCGCAAGGCAATGCCAGTTCGATTGGTAAAATTATTGGCCCTTCGTTTTCGGCGCAGCAAATGCCCGGTGTGATCGAGCGAATTTTGCAAGTGTATGTGCGCGACCGGATCGAACATGAACGCTTTATCGATACCGCACTACGGCTTGGCATTGCGCCATTTAAAGAACAGGTTTACGCCACCCCGATCAAGGGCGGGCAATTGGTAGGAGAAGATGAATATGCTTGAAACTCGCCCACAAATTATTAAAAACCAAGCCGTTGTTGCCAATCACTGGGCGCTGCTACGACTGGAAGAAGGTGACGATGCCGCCAGTATCAACGTGCCGGATGGAAGTGTCATTGTACCGCTCGCCGTGTGGCAGGCACAACGCGCCAGTTTGGCGCAGCGGCCCCAACTTGGCTTATGGCTGGCCAGTTCCGCACAAGCGAGTGATATCGCAGCTGATTTAAGCCATTTTGCCGTGATTGCGATTGATTTCCCCAAGTTTTCTGATGGACGCGGCTTTTCAATTGCCTATAACTTACGCCGCCGTCTGGGCTATACGGGTGAAATTCGCGCCATTGGCGACGTTTTGCGCGACCAATTGTTTTACATGAAGCGGGTCGGCTTTGATGCCTGGGAAGTGCGAGCCGACAAAGATATTCAAGATGCCTTGAAAGGTTTGAGCGTCTTTTCTGAAACCTATCAGGATTCACTTGATCAAAAGCAACCATTATTCCGTCGTACCGAACGTGGTCACGTAACAACAGTTGGGCAGGCTAACCCATGAGCGACACGAGCACAAATAGCAACAGCGGCAACAGCGGCAACAGCAGCAACGAAATCAACGAAATCAACCCGGATTTCTCCAATCTGCTTGAAGCCACACGTAAAACCCTGCAACTGATTGCCAAGCAATATCCCTCTGCGGTATTTGCCTCCAGCCTGGCGGCTGAAGACATGGTCATCACCGACCTGATCCTGAAAGAAAAATTGCCGATTGGCATATTTTCATTGGAAACAGGCCGCATGCATGCTGAAACACTGGACATGATCGCCCGCGTCAAAGCCACCTATGATTACGATATCACGCTGTACCGCCCCGACCCGCAGGCAGTGCAAGCTTATGTCAGCCAAAACGGCTTGAATGGGTTTTACGACAGCGTTGAACTGCGCAAAGAATGCTGCCGGATTCGCAAAGTGGAACCGTTGGGGCGCGCCTTGGCGGGTAAGCCGGCATGGGTCACCGGGCAGCGGCGTTCTCAATCTACCACACGGGCCGAACTGGCAGTACAGGAATACGACACTGCACATGGACTTGAAAAATTCAATCCACTGGCAGATTGGAGCGAAGACGACGTTTGGCATTATCTGCGCAGCCAGCAAGTGCCCTATAATGCCTTGCATGATCGTGGTTATCCCTCCATCGGCTGCGAACCTTGCACCCGAGCCATTGAACCGGGCGAAGATGTTCGCGCGGGCCGTTGGTGGTGGGAAAACCCCGACTCCAAAGAATGTGGCTTGCACTTTGTTGATGGCAAGCTAATACGAATCAAATCAGTCTAACGAATCGAATATACCCTATGGATACATCTCCCTCTGTTTCTCAACTGAATCAACGCCATCTCGACTATTTGGAGTCGGAAGCGATCCACATCATGCGCGAAGTGGCGGCCGAATGCACCCGCCCCGCGCTACTGTTTTCGGGCGGCAAAGATTCGGTGGTGTTATTACGCATTGCCGAAAAAGCCTTCCGTCCCGGCAAATTTCCTTTCCCGCTGGTTCATGTCGATACCGGTCACAATTTCCCGGAAGTGATCGAATTTCGTGATCGTCGGGTCGCCGAACTGGGTGAAACCTTAATTGTCGGCTCGGTCGAAGAATCGATCAGGCTGGGCACCGTGCGCCTGCGCAACCCGGCCACCGATTCTCGCAATGCGGCGCAAGCGGTGACCTTGCTGGAAACCATTGCAACGCATAAATTTGACGCCTGCATTGGCGGTGCGCGCCGGGATGAAGAAAAAGCCCGCGCCAAGGAAAGGATTTTTTCCTTCCGCGATGAATTTGGCCAATGGGACCCCAAAGCGCAGCGCCCGGAATTATGGGATTTGTACAATACGCGGGTTCATCCTGGTGAAAACATGCGGGTGTTCCCGATTTCAAACTGGACTGAACTCGATGTCTGGCAATACATTGCGCGCGAGCAACTGGCGTTGCCGCATATCTATTTTGCCCATCAACGGCAAGTGATACCGCGCTCCGGTTTATTGGTGCCACTCACCGATCTCACGCCCGCCTTACCGGGTGAAACCGTTGAAACGCAAACCGTGCGCTTTCGCACCGTCGGCGATATTTCGTGCACCTGCCCGGTCGCATCCGATGCCGCCACGGTCGATGCCATCATCGCCGAAACCGCCATCACCCAAATTACCGAACGCGGGGCCACCCGTATGGATGACCAAACTTCGGAAGCCTCCATGGAAAAACGCAAGAAAGCAGGGTATTTCTAATGACCAACGCACCCCAACCCGGCACCCCAAACCATCCGACCAATGAACCAGCCAATTCGCCCGATAACAGCGGCGGCATGCTGCGCTTTATTACGGCTGGCTCCGTCGATGACGGCAAGAGCACCTTGATTGGTCGCCTGTTATTCGACAGCAAAGGCATTTTTGCCGACCAACTCGACGCCATGTCGCGCGCCAAACACAAGCGCACCGTGGGCGATACGATTGATTTATCACTCCTTACCGACGGTTTGGAAGCCGAACGCGAACAAGGCATCACCATTGATGTGGCCTACCGTTATTTTGCCACCCCCAAACGCAAATTCATCATCGCCGATACCCCGGGTCACGAGCAATACACACGCAATATGGTCACTGGCGCGTCCACTGCTGACGCCGTGATTATTTTGATCGACGTATCCAAAGTCAAGCTGGGTGACGATGGCAGTGTCGAATTGCTGATTCAAACCAAACGCCATTCCACCATTGCGCATTTACTGCGCATCGAACACATCGTGGTCGCCGTCAACAAAATGGATTTGGTCAATTATGACCAAAGCGTGTACGAGCGCATCGTGGCAGCCTATCGCGAATTTGGCAAACAACTGGGGCTGGGCGATATTCAAACCATCCCCCTGTCGGCTTTAAGTGGCGACAATGTGGTTGATGCGGGTGACAATATGCCCTGGTATCAAGGCCCTACCCTGATCGAATTGCTGGAAAAATTATCGGTCTACGACGACGCCCATCAACAACCATTTCGCTTCCCGGTGCAATTGGTGGCACGCCATGGCGGCCATGAAGCCAAGGATTTCCGTGGTTATATGGGCCGCATTGAAGCGGGCAGCGTGAAAAAAGGTGATCAATTAGTGGTGCAGCCCAGCGGCCAGAGTGCCACCGTGAAAGAAATTTTAACCTTGGGCCATTCACTCGAATCGGCAGGCCCCGGCCAATCGGTGACCTTGTTATTGGAAGAGTATCGCGATATTTCGCGGGGTGACATGTTATCACTCGGTAGCGCACCCGCCACCTTGCTAAAGAATCTGCAAGCGGATATTTGCTGGTTAAGCGAAGAACCACTCGATATGCGGCGCAAATATTGGATCAAGCATACCACCAAGCAAACCTCGGCCAAGATCGGTAAAATCGAATCGCTGCTCGATATCAACACCCAGCAACGAATGCCTGCCGAAGGCTTGACGCTCAACGATATTGCGCACATTCATCTGACCGTGCAACAGCCATTGGCCGCTGACCCTTATGCCGAAATTCGTGCAACGGGGGCATTTATCCTGATTGATGAAGTCACGCATCAAACCGTCGCCGCTGGCATGATTCGTGCGTAACTGAGTTGCAGCGCCAAATGAATGCAAGCAAGACCAAGTGACGCACCACAATGGTGCATGACATGAAAAACGCATGCACCAAAGCAGCACAACTTTGTGAAGCATTCTTTTGGCAATTCAATTTATCAACCCTCGGACTTAAGCAAATACGTGAAGGAGCGATTTTGGCAACTCAAGGCAAACCAGGCAAAGTAGTACTTATCGGTGCCGGCCCCGGCGCTGCCGACTTACTCACCTTGCGCGCTGCGCGCTTGCTGGCGCAAGCCGATGTGGTCTTGCATGATGCACTGGTAACTGATGAGATTTTGCAACTGTGTCCACAAGCTCAGCTTATTTTGGTCGGCAAGCGTTGCGGCCAACTCTCCTCCGCGCAAAACTTCATCAACAAGCAAATGATTGATATGGCGCAAAAACATGCGCTCGTCATTCGCTTGAAAGGCGGCGACCCGATGTTGTTTGGCCGTGCCGATGAAGAATTGCGCGCTCTGGAATTGGCTGGTATTGAAACCGAAGTGGTACCCGGCATCACCACAGCCTTGGCCGCCGCCGCCGCCACCCAACAGCCACTGAGCAAACGTGGCGTAGCCCGCAGCGTCGCGTTTTTTACCTCAAGCACTGCGCCTGACCAAGCGCAAACCGTCAAGTTACCCGACTGCGACACCCTGGTGCAATACATGGGCGGACGCGAAGCCATTACCACCGCACGCGCCTTGCGCGAGCAAGGACGTAGCGCACACACACCCGTGATCATTGTTGAAAATTGCAGCCGCCCGGAACAACGCATTAGCCGCATGGATTTGGCGCAATTGGAGCAAGGCTTGCCCGAAGCGCATGGCCCGGTTTTGGTGATGATAGGTGAAGCTTTGGCGCAACGCACGTCAAAGTCAAATGCACAGCCAACTTCACAGCCAACGTCGCAGCACACCACAGCGCAAATCGTCACTGAAATGCCCTCTGACGCGACAACCGACGCATTATTAATTGCCGCCTGAAATGACCACTTTACATTACCGACTAAGCACGGCAACGCTTAAAACGCCAGCGCTCATAGTCCGAAAACTTTAAGCGAAAACGCGCCACATTGCCCTCGTATAAAAAATCGAGGTCATTATGAATCGAATCAACAAATGCCTGCCGTTCGATGTCGGACATTTCGGCTGGTACGAATTGCAAAATATCCTGATCTGTGCCCGGCAAGTCGGTACACACAATTTGCTGCGCCGCATGAATCAGCGCATTGCGATACTTAAGCCGGAAGGCATCTGGCTCCCCCAAGGTTTGCCGAATCGCCAAATAGCGCTGGCAAGAACGCTCATACGCCCAGACAAACACATCGGCCAGCATGTCAGTGCGATTCAATTCATACACCCCCAAAATGGCTTCGACATAAGCACGCTCCGGCACATCCACAAACGATAATGGGCAAAGGTTTTGGCGCACCAGTGGAATATTCGCCGCCAGCCGTGCCACGCGCTTATTCACGTCCTCAAACGGTTGTAGATAGGGCAAATGCACCATGGCAAAAAAAGCTTGCTCAAACGGGTCGGCAATTTGCCGGATCTTTTCCAGCAAACGATCAAATGCTGCATGCACCAAAGGGGGGAAAGCCAGTGGCAAATACACTGAAGCACCAATTTCCACCGGGCACATGCGCAAGCGTCCACTGGCACGCGGATCAGGCATCAGGTTGTCCGACAAGAGCGCATGCAAATTAAGTAAAGTAAAGCGATTAAAATCGACTTCTGCGGCATTTTCTACCAGCATTTCAATCGCGGCTTTGTGATTTAAGATCATTTGCGTTTCTTCGGCATTCTTGCCCACGGCCACCTGTCCGTATTCGAGCAAACGCATGGTATCGAGATGGCTATAGGTATTGCCTTCAAGACGCGACGAAGCCCATGACAAATCGATCAGCAAGCGACCCAGAATACCTCGCGCATGTGTGCCCGCAGGGCGCACCGGGCCGGGTGTTTGCCCGAGTTGATGCAAGCGCGCAAGCTGCTCGGGCGAGAGGTAAAAATCTTGGTTGGGGCGATAGTTATCAAGAAATTCGTTCTGATACCCTACGGGCTTGCGACTTTGCAAGGGTTGCCGCACCAGGTCGCGCACTTCCCAGGCATTACCGGACAAAGCAATATACGGTTCGCGCTCTTGCTCGATCAGGATGGGGCTGACAGTATGACGGGGATATTCCAACAAAGCCCATTGATCGACTGCCAACTGATACACGGTGGCGCGCCCTGTTCCCGACACCACAATTCGTTTTTGTTCTAACAAAGTATCCAACCGCCGCCGTAAGGTGCGGCGCGCAATCGCCTTTGCGCTTGCCGCCAATTGCATTTCGAGCGCGCCCATGCCGATACCTGCGCGATGGGCTGCAATCATTTGAAAGATTGCACCCAGTTCGGCATCAATATGCGTTTTTGGGTTCATGATGCCTCCTCAATAATCTGGCGCGAAATTATTAAAAACTGCGCCATAGTGAATATTTGCGGTGAAATTATCTCGCCGCGCCATTTTTTCAAAATTTTAGCACAATTTATTCAGATTATGGCCCGAATTATGAATTTTTTTGGCACGAAAATAATATGAAGTGGCACGCAAAATTTTTTGCATAATTTCAATTTCACCTTGCGTTGCAACAAAAAACGCATGCTATGATAGCCACCGGAATCAAACGATTCCAACGTCGCTCGGACGGTTCCGGGCGCTTACGTGAAAGAACACACCATGAGCCAAGACTCTCCTGCGCGCAGCTTTGCGCGCATCAATCGCCTTCCCCCTTACGTTTTTAACATTACCGCCGAACTCAAAATGGCAGCGCGTCGGCGCGGTGAAGATATTATCGATATGTCGATGGGCAACCCGGATGGCGCGACACCTGCGCACATTGTTGAAAAACTGGTGGAAGTGGCCAAACGGCCTGATACGCATGGCTACTCCGCCTCCAAAGGCATTCCCCGCTTGCGGCGCGCCATTACGCATTGGTACAAAACCCGCTACCAGGTTGATTTTGACCCCGATAGCGAAGCCATCGTCACCATCGGCTCCAAAGAAGGCTTGGCGCACCTGATGTTGGCCACCCTGGATCGGGGTGATACCGTACTGGTGCCCAACCCGAGTTACCCAATCCACATCTATGGCGCGGTGATTGCGGGGGCGGATATCCGCTCGATTCAAATGGCCCCTGGTGTCGATTTTTTTGTCGAACTCGAACGCGCCATCCGCGAAAGCTACCCAAAGCCGAAAATGATGATTTTTGGCTTCCCTTCCAACCCCACGGCGCAATGCGTCGAACTGGAGTTTTTTGAGCGCGTGATCAAGCTGGCCAAGGAACATCATATTTTGGTGGTGCATGATTTGGCCTATGCCGATATCGTGTTCGATGGCTGGAAGGCACCATCGATCATGCAGGTTCCTGGCGCGCGTGAGGTGGCGGTGGAATTTTTCACCCTCTCCAAAAGCTACAATATGGCGGGTTGGCGCATCGGTTTTATGGTGGGCAACAAAGAACTGGTAGCAGCCCTGGCGCGCATTAAAAGCTATCACGATTATGGCAGCTTTACGCCCGTGCAAGTGGCCGCGATTGCCGCACTCGAAGGCGACCAAACCTGCGTGCGGGAAATTTGCGCCAGCTACCAAAAGCGGCGTGACGTTTTGGTCAAGGGCTTGCATGAAGCGGGCTGGATGGTCGATATCCCCAAAGCCTCGATGTATATTTGGGCGCGCATTCCCGAAGCGTATCGCCAGCTGGGATCACTGGAGTTTGCCAAGCAATTACTCGCACGCGCCAAGGTCTGCGTATCACCAGGTATTGGTTTTGGCGAATATGGCGACGACTATGTGCGCTTTGCCCTGATTGAAAACGAAGCCCGCATTCGGCAGGCGGTTCGTGGCATCAAAGCCATGTTAAAGGAAGATCAAACCCAACATCCCTAAGTTCTGGATATCTCCCAATTAATACGTGTTTCGCCCTTGCTGCCGTTTTGGCAAGGGCGGTGCCAGAAGGCCACACAATTGCGCTCAGGAATGACAAACATTTGACAGCGGGAATATCCCGGCCTACACTGGCTTAACATTTCGTTACACCATGTCATGCTGCAACCTCACAACCACATCGCAATGATGCAAAGGAGATATCATGAACAAACATGCACTATTATCTTCCACTTTTTTCGCCGCCAGTCTTATCTTTGGCAATAGCGCTTTCGCCATCGGTGCCGTTGCCGTAGACGTTTCGGTTCAAACCACCGAACCAGCCTATGGCTATTCGATTGGCTACACTACCCAAGCGGAGGCAGAACGTGCGGCACTGGGCTATTGCCGCGAAAACGCCAATAATTGCAAAGTCATTTTTTGGTTCCGAACCTGCGGTGC
>CAMBDR010000105.1 GCA_945864765.1 Janthinobacterium lividum
AATTTGGCAAAATCCGCCTCGGTTATATGCTCAACCCACTGGATGACTTACACCCCATCGCCGGGCCAGGCTATGTTACCAGCGTGACCAACGACAATTTGAATGGCTTTTGGGCTAATGGCTATAGCAATCTGTTCGTGGGCGGTAGCGCGGGCAGCACCGCCTGCAACCAGGTGGCGGGGCCTAATGGCAATACCAATAGCTTTGCCTTTGATAACCGGGTAGGCAATTCCATCCGCTACGACAGCCCAAGCTATTCGGGGTGGCGCATTGCCACCCAATTGGCTTTGGGCGAAGTGAGCACCTGCCATGCTTTGGTTTCATCCAACAAGCTGCAATATCTTGATGCCAAACTGAATGTCGCACTGGGTTATCAGGTGCATAAAAATGTGCGTGGGACGGATTTACAAGACCATATCTGGATGTTGGCGGCGGGCTATCAAATCACACCGGATCATTATTTGGCAGGTTGGCTGCAAACCCTGAAATATGCCAACCCAGGTCGGGAAAACCTGAAGCAAGATGCCTTTGGGCTGCTATGGCGCAGTAAATTGAACCCATCCAATTCACTGGAATTGGCCTGGTATCATGCCGGGGCTGGACGTGGAGCGCAAACCCCGGTATTTTCCGGAATTTTTGTCGGGGCCGATACCAAGGCCGATATCTTGATCATTGGCGCACGCCATATTCTTTCAAAACGCAGTGAATTATGGCTGCAACTGGCGCAATTGCGCAATTCGGGCAAGTCCGGTTATGACCTGGGCGGTGCCGGGCGCGCTGGTGCGGCGGGTTCAATCGGGGCCAAACCGAAGGCGTTTGCGCTGGGCATCAAACATGATTTTTAAGGTCGTCCGGGGTATCGATATCTTGTAGCACGCCGGGGTCGGTCACCACCACCGGGTGGCAGGGCCAATTTTTGAACAGAGAACTGGCCCCGCGCTCACCTTGCAAGGCGAGTAAGTCGGCCAGATGAGGGCGGCGAAATAACACCGGATGACCGCGCTGCCCCTGGAACCAGGGTGCAATGATGTGGTTTGAATCAGTTTGCCGGGCTGCTGCCAATAAAGCTTCAATCGTGCTGGTCTTTACAAACGGCATATCGGCCAGCGCAATCAGCCAGCCGGACGGTTGCCAGCCGGACGCTTGCCAGCCGAACGCTTGCAAGATTTCGGCCTCGCGTAGCGCATGGGCCAGTGATGTGCCCATGCCTGCATCGGCCTGTGCGCACACTGTCACCTCGCACCCGACCGCGCGCAAGACCTGCGCGAGGTCGAGGCCGAGGTCGAGGTCGAGGCCGCGGTCGTTTCCCGGCGGCAAATTGGCGTGCGGCCCGACCACCGCCAGCACGCGCGGCAAATGGGCCAGCAAATTGCGTGCACTTTGCACCGCCACCGACGTGCCATCGGGCAAGCTTTGCAGCAATTTATTTTGCACACCGCTGGCATCAAAACGCGTACCGCGCCCTGCTGCCAGCAAAATACCGACGATTTGCATGGCCGGCTGATTCACTTAATTAGCCTCGCTGATTGGCAGGGTTACGCGGATCAGTCTGCCAATTCATATACGGCTTGCCATTGGCTTGCGCCACCATGGTAATGCAACCATCAACCGGGCAAGTGATTTCGCACAAATTACAGCCCACGCACTCATCCTCTTTCACCTGATAGCGGCGCGCACCACCCACTTCAATGATTTGCGCAATCGACTGGTGCGAAGTATCTTCACAAGCCACATAACAACGGCCACAACCGATGCATTTGGCCTGATCGATATGGGCAATGCTCTGGAAATTCATATCCAGATTTTTCCAGTCGGTGGTATGGGCAATCGCACGGCCAACAAAATCGTCGATGCGCGCATAGCCTTGACTATCCATCCAGCGCGAGAGGCCGTCTTTCATTTCTTCGACGATGCGAAAGCCATACAGCATGGCGGCGGTACAAACTTGCACCGAACCGGCACCCAGCGCCAAAAATTCCGCCGCGTCATGCCAGTTGCCAATGCCACCGATGGCCGAAATCGGCAAACCCTTGGTCGCCGCATCGCGCGCAATTTCGGCCACCATATTCATCGCAATCGGTTTCACCGCCGGGCCGCAATAGCCGCCGTGGGTGGAAAAATCACCGACGATGGGGCGCGCAATCATGCGACTGAGATCGACACTGGTGATCGAGTTAATGGTATTGATCAGGGACACCGCATCGGCCCCGCCGTTTTTGGCGGCGCGCGCCGGGTGGCGGATGTCGGTAATATTCGGGGTCAGTTTGACGATGACTGGCAATTTGGTGTACAGCTTGCACCAGCGCGTCACCATTTCAACGTATTCCGGCACCTGGCCCACAGCCGAACCCATACCGCGCTCGGACATGCCATGTGGGCAGCCGAAATTGAGTTCAATCGCATCGGCCCCGGTATCTTCCACCCGTGGCAAAATCGCTTTCCAGGCCGCTTCTTCACAGGGAAACATCAGGGACACAATCATGGCGCGATCCGGCCAGTCTTTTTTGACTTGCGCGATTTCTTTGAGATTGATTTCCAGGCTGCGGTCGGTAATGAGTTCGATATTATTAAACCCCAGCACTTCGCGCCCCTTGCCATAATGGGCCGAATAACGCGATGAGACATTCACCACCGGCGGATCTTCGCCCAGGGTTTTCCACACCACACCACCCCAACCGGCTTCAAAGGCGCGGATCACGTTATAGGCTTTATCGGTTGGCGGAGCCGAAGCCAGCCAAAATGGATTGGGCGACTTAATACCCGCAAAGTTTATACTTAAATCAGCCATGTTATGCCCCCTGCTGCATTAAATCTGCATCAATCGACAGCGCAGCCAACTTGCCGTGCTGCACCGCCTGTACCGTCAAATCCACCCCAACCGCCACGCAATCACCGCCCGCATACACGCCCGCCAGGCTGGTGTGGAAACGATCATCAATTTGAATTTTGTCGTGGCCCTGTTGTGCCTGTTGAACCAGCGGGTCGGCATTGGCAAACACCTGACCTACCGCTTTAAAAACCGCATCGGCGGCCATATCAAAGGTGTCACCGGTGGCCACCAACCGTTCGCCTTCCATGCGGGTGCGCTCAAAGCGCATGCCGCACACGCGCCCGGCGGCATCCAACAGCACTTGCTGCGGCTGCGCCCACTCGTGCAAGCGCACCTGATGCGCGCGAGCGATGTCTTGTTCATGCAGGGTGGCCGACATTTGTTCCAGGCCACGGCGATACACGATATTCACGTCAAGCGCGCCCAGTTTTTGCATTTGCACCGCCATATCAATGGCGGTATTGCCGGCACCGATGACGATGCAACGCGAAGCCAGCGGCAGCGTACTTAAATCTTCCGCCTGGCGCAAAGCGGCAATATATTCGGTTGCCGCCAGCAAACCCGGTGCCTGTTCACCCGTCAAACCCAGTTGACGGCTGGCACCCAAGCCCAAGCCCAAAAACACCGCATCATAATCCTGATGCAAGCTGGCCAAAGCGAGGTTTTGCCCCAGCACTTGCCCGTGGCGAATCTCGATGCCGCCCACTTGCAATAAAAACGCCACTTCTTGCTGCGCTGTATCGTCTGGCAATTGATATTTGGCAATGCCATATTCATTCAAGCCACCGGCCTTGGCCTGGGCTTCAAAAATCACCACATCATGCCCGAGGCACGCCAGCCGATGCGCGCACGCCAAACCCGCAGGACCCGCCCCCACCACGGCAACACGCCGACCGGTACTGGCCGCGCGTTGAAAAGGATGGGCATCAAATTGCATATGGTCCAGCGCAAAGCGTTGCAACAGACCAATGCGTACCGGCTGCTGCTCGGCATCGTGATTGCGCACACAGGCTTGCTCACACAAAATCTCGGTCGGGCACACCCGGGCGCAACTGGCACCGAGGATATTTTGTTCGAGAATACTGTGCGCCGCACCATTGATATTGGCGTGAGCAATATTGTTGATAAAACTGGCGATGGGGATTTCGGTGGGGCAAGCGCGGGTACAAGGTGCGTCGTAGCAATACAGGCAACGCTGGCTTTCAATTAAAGCCTGGCGGGCAGTCAGGGCGGGAGCAAGATCGGTAAATCGCTGGGCCAGGGCTGCTTTGCCAGATGCCGGATGGGGCAAATGCTGAAGAGGTTCTATCATCATGTCGTGTCTCAAGCCAGGTTAAAAATAGCAGAACCGACATTAATACCATATATTTCACTACCACAATCACGCCAAACAATGATCGATGAAAATTTCATCATCATCGCGGTGATTCTGCTGCAAACCAACCACAAACCACTTTCAGGGCCGTCCGCGCAAAATTCTGGCGGGCAACATAATAATGGCGCGTATCGTTTCAAATACCCCGTCCACCACGATACCCAGCAAACGGAAAGGCAAACAAAGCAACCAAATAATCGGGTACAACAGTAAAGCGATTAAAGCCACAGGCCAGCAAATGACAAATAAGAATATCCAAAATAAAAAGGCAAACATGATTGTATTCCTATTCCATACGGTTATTTTTACCGGAAACTTTTTGCTCAATACTGGCCTGGACTAACAGACAACGCACCTTACACCTTGGCTTGGGTGGCGGACGCAGTAGCGCTCACATTGGCATTGACCTGTACTTCGGTATAGTCAGTCGATGGGGCAACCCAGACCAGGCTAACGGCAACCATGGTGATGGTAACGAAGATGGCTTCCATGTTTTTTGCGATGTTCATGATGATACTCCTTGAAGTGTGGTTGAAAGATTTTTCAATTAAAGGGTGCTGCGATGTGTGTACTTTACGCAAAGCAACCCCAAACTTCCAGGCGTATGTGACGAACTGCATTTTTTGCGGCATCAAATGCCGAAATCAGTGACGAATTGCGCCAAAGCAAGGTGAAAACAGTGCAGTGCAACATGAGGGTTTCCCCTCATCCGCATTGCCGTTCACTTATTCTCACTGAGTGGATCATAATCCACGAATTCGGCCAGCGTTTCATAGCAAGTCAAAGCTTCCGGCGGCAAGCCCTTGAAAATCCTGCTATCGCCTTCGGTCAAACGATTATTATCCACCAACATCCGCAATTTACTGATGTAATCGGCCAAGGACAACACCTTAGCCATGGGCGTCATTTGGGCGGTATTGAACACCGAACCTTGCTCTTCGATGGCCTTGCTCACTGTTTCCGGGAAATTCCATTCGCGCCCGATGCTGCACGACAGCACCCGCGCTTGCTTGAGCAAGGCTGAACAAAATGCGGGCGAGCCTATCGGTTCTTTCGCATTGGCTGCGTGTTGATCCATAATGCGCAGGCACACCACCAAACCCACTTGCTGAATCAAACCGGCCAAAAACGCTTCAAACGGCTCCAACCCACGCGGTTCCGCCAAAACCCGGCAGGCCAGCGCGCAACGCTCGGATTGCTGCCAAATCTTGGGGGCCACATTTTTGGTAAAGCGACCGGAATTCATGTCGATAATCGGGCGAAACGCCACGCCCGTAATCAATTGGCGCAAACCTTGCTGCCCCAGAATTAACACCGCATGCTCAATACTGGTGATGGTTTTGGACAAACTATTGGCCGAGCTATTGGCAATGCGGATGACGGCAGCCACCAAAACCGGGTCATGGGAGATTTTTTTGGATAGCTCGGCACCGGAGAAATTTTCGGTGCGCAAGCTTTGCAATAACTGTGGCACCAATCCCGGCATGCGCTTGACCAAATTCGCGCCAGATTGCTTGGATGCAATAATGCCCGCCAAGGCTTCCAGGATTTCATCTTCGACTGCTGTGGTACTTAATTCCGAATCGTTGTTCAATTCAAACAACCAGTCGTTGAAATTGGCGTTGGCGTCATTGCGTTGTTCCCAGGTTGCGCCATACGCCTCGCCCCCTTTACCCACCACAGGCTTGGCCGCAGTAGTGACGCTTGCACCGGCTGCCGCTGCCGTTGCAGGCCCGGCACTCGCTTTCGCAGGTGCAACCGAGGGCGTGGCAGCGGGTGCCGGGGGCGTTGCTGCTGGTGGTTCTGCCGCTGCCGATTTTTGCGCCGTGTTATCTGAATTATCTGAAAATAAGCGCTGTAGCCATTCAAACATCTTGCTCCCCCGATAGTTTATGCCGCATCCCGATATGCCATAGTAAGGTAGTAGCAGCCCGGATGCAACCAAGATCCGGGTATGTTATGGCACATCAGCATGGTTTCCGGGCAAGTTGCTTGAAAATTCCTGATCAAATCTGTCGGTGCGCTGCAACAAAAGGCCAAATAGCCGTATAATCAAGCCCTTGTCGCCCGGCCAACTTGCCCGGTTTTGCTCAATCTTGCCCAATCTTGCTATGGATATCAAACACTTTTTGCAATTTTCCGACTTAACACGGGAAGAATTCGAGTACCTGTTTCATCGGGCGCAATTAATCAAGCGTAAATTCAAACAATATGAGCCACATCATGTATTGATAGATCGCACCTTGGTCATGGTTTTCGAAAAAAGTTCGACCCGCACCCGTCTCTCATTTGAGGCAGGCATGCACCAGATGGGTGGCGCGGCAATTTATCTCAACACGCGTGACAGCCAACTGGGGCGTGGCGAACCGGTGGAAGATGCGGGCCAAGTCATGTCGCGCATGTGCGACATCATCATGATCCGCACCTTTGGGCAAGAGATTATCGAGCGTTTCGCGGCATACTCGCGCGTACCGGTGATCAATGGTTTGACCAATGAGCACCACCCCTGTCAAATTTTGGCGGATATTTTTACCTGGATCGAACATCGCGGCTCCATTACTGGCAAAAAAGTGGCCTGGGTGGGTGACGCCAACAATATGTTGTATTCGTGGATACAAGCGGCGCGCATCTTCAACTTCCACCTACATATTTCCACCCCAAAAGGGTATGAACTCGACCCAAGCCGGGTCGCGCAAGACCAGGACTGGTTCACCCTGTTTGACAACCCCTCTGACGCCTGCGCCGGGGTTGACCTGGTCAATACCGATGTCTGGACCAGTATGGGTTATGAGGCCGAAAATGCGGCCAGAAAAATCGCGTTTGCCGACTGGATCGTCGATAGCGCCAAAATGCAGCGCGCCAACCCGGATGCGCTGTTCATGCATTGCCTGCCCGCCCACCGGGGTGAAGAAGTGTCTGCCGAGGTGATCGACGGGCCGCAATCGGTGGTGTGGGATGAAGCAGAAAACCGTCTGCATGTGCAAAAAGCACTGCTTGAATATTTGGTACTGGGTCGTCAGGCTGATTAAGCGCACGCCCCATAAAATGTCCCCGTGTAATCAACTTGAGAAACGATAACCATCTCCGTCATTCCCGCATGCTTTTGGCGGGAATCCAGTGCCGACACGAAAGTACAAGCATTACCGATTTACCCATTTTCATCCTTTATTTTTTGAATTTTTTTGTTGAAAGATGCAACATGAGCGATATCAGAAAAGTAGTACTCGCCTATTCCGGCGGCTTGGACACCTCGGTTATTCTGAAATGGTTGCAGGATAACTATCAATGCGAAATCGTCACCTTCACCGCCGATTTGGGCCAGGGTGAAGAACTCGAACCCGCGCGCGCCAAGGCTATCAAATTTGGCATCAAACCAGAGAATATTTACATCGACGACGTGCGCGAAGAGTTTGTGCGCGATTTCGTCTTTCCAATGTTCCGCGCCAATACCGTGTATGAAGGCGAATATCTGTTGGGCACCTCGATTGCTCGCCCGCTGATCGCCAAACGCCTGATCGAAATCGCGCGCGCCACCGGTGCCGACACCATTTCGCACGGTGCCACCGGCAAGGGTAACGACCAGGTGCGCTTTGAATTGGGCGCGTATGCCTTGATGCCGAACGTGAAAGTGATTGCGCCATGGCGCGAATGGGATTTACTCTCGCGTGACAAGCTATTGGAATACGCCGAAGAGGCGGGTATTGAAATCGACATGAAGCATAAAAACGGTGGTGCGCCGTATTCGATGGATGCCAACCTTTTACATATCAGCTTTGAAGGCCGCCATTTGGAAAACCCGAGTGCGGAAGCCGAAGAGAGCATGTGGCGTTGGACGGTTAGCCCGGAAGCGGCACCCGATCAGGCCGAGTATGTGGATCTGGAATACGTGAATGGCGATATCGTTGCCGTCAACGGCACGGCCATGTCACCCGCCACCATGCTGGCCGAACTCAATCGCATCGGCGGCAAACACGGCATTGGGCGGCTGGATTTGGTGGAAAACCGCTCTGTCGGGATGAAGAACCGCGGTTGCTATGAAACGCCGGGCGGCACGATTATGCTTAAAGCGCATCGTGCCATTGAATCGATTACGCTGGATCGGGAAGTCGCGCATTTAAAGGATGAATTAATGCCGCGCTATGCCGCGTTAATTTATAACGGCTATTGGTGGTCACCAGAGCGCAAAGCCTTGCAGGTTTTAATCGACCATACCCAGCAGTACGTCAATGGTTGGGTGCGCGTCAAGCTGTACAAAGGCAATGTCATTGTGGTGGCGCGCGATTCCAAAACCGACTCCCTGTTCGATATAAAAATCGCGACCTTTGATGAAGATGGCGGTGCCTACAACCAAGCCGATGCGGACGGGTTTATCAAACTCAATGCCTTGCGCATGCGCATTGCGGCCAATGCCAAGCGTAAGATTTAATCACGAGCTGGCGTAGCGTTATAAGACCGGGCCTGTTGGCCCGGTGGCATTTGGTGGGCAGAAAAACGCCTGGTTTTATAAAAAATAATTCAATCAATAAAAATAGTATCTATCATTCACGTAATTAAAACTGTACTAATCAAACAAGGTGGGAACTGATTCTTTCCAGTTGTTGCCGCAGCCGCTACAATACCCATTCCCCCAAAGCGGCGCATGGCTCAATACGGACGCGGCGGCCGATTCCTCTCCTTTTCTGGCTTCTGATGTCCATTTCCGATCCTGCCCGCATCTTGACGCGCGTACCCGAACTGCAAGAATTGATTTTCGATGCCAAAATCCGGCATGCGATTGAAACGGGTGATCCATTCCGCATTTATCGTGCATTGATGTTGGCGCGTTTGCTGCGACGCTTGCCCAAACATCGTGAATTATTAAAGACGCTGACGCGCGAGCGTCGCCTGTTTGCGCGCCCGCTCAAGGGCACGCCAGGGCTTGGCACCCTCAACTCCGTCGGCCTGTCGTTTGTCGGGCAAGCCGAACGCGACGACGAAAATTACCATATCGCCTTGCATGCCTTTGTGGTGTTGTTTGCGATTCCCATCATTCCGCTGGGGGCGTATTTGGTAAAAAGCACGGGTGAGCGGCAATGGCAAATCTTTGCGCGCGTGCCGCTGGGCATGGCGGGCTGGTTGTACACGCGTGGCCTGGCTTTGTCGCTGGTGTTGCTGGTGCTGGCGGGTGCCGGACAAAGTTGGCATGAATATGGCGAGCATGATCTGCTGGTATTAAACG
>CAMBDR010000106.1 GCA_945864765.1 Janthinobacterium lividum
GTGTCGGCGGGGTTGACCGTGCTGCAAGCGGCAATACCCAAAGCCCCCGCCCCCGCTAATGCAGAACTGCCAAGTTGCCGTATGAAACGGCGGCGCTCGGCTTGTTGAATTTGTCTTTGCTCGGATAAACAGTCGTGCTGTGCAAAAAACGGAAGTAGTTGCATGGCTTGCCTCATCAACATGGTAGACCAGGCGCAGCTTAACCACGGCTTGTGACGCAATCATGACAAATTTGCTATCGCACAACCAGTGCTGTGGTCAAGCCCGGTTTTTATTATCAGATCGGTTTGAAATTTCATGCTGACTGGTGGTAAATTGAGCACAGACTATCCCCTTTTTTATTGGAGTAAATCATGGCCATTAATGTTCCGTTTGATCTGTCGTATGAATTTGAAGTCAAGGCGAAGTATGCCGACGTATTTGATGAATTGGCGAACGTGCCAAAATCGTCAGGCCATTTCCCCAAACTCGCCGCCTTGATAGACATGGGCGACGGCTGTTATCGCTGGGAAATGGAAAAAATCGGTATCGCAAAAGCATTTATTCAAACGGTCTATGCATCGAAATATGTATCGGATAAAAAGAAAGGTTCAGTGGTCTGGACGCCGGTTAAAGACGTGGGCAATGCGCTAATTAGCGGAAGCTGGGTCATCACCGATAAGAAAAAATCGACGCATCTTTTGTTAAAACTCAACGGTGAACTCACCGTGCCTTTCCCCGGATTGATGAAAGCCATCGTCTCGCCTTTGGTGTTGTCTGAAAACGAAAAGATGATCGAAAAATATATCGATAATCTGATCGCATTCTTTGGCGGCGAAGTGAGTTGACGAATTTGGCTTTATCTACGCGGCTGCCATGCGTGCAAACACCCTTGCCGCAGCCGCGATGGTTTCTGCAATCACCGCGTCATCATGCGCCGCTGAAACAAAACCCGCTTCAAACGCCGCCGGTGCAAAATACACCCCTTCATCCAACATGGCATGGAAGAAAGTATTAAACTGCTCTTTATTCCCCGCCATCATTTCAGCATAATTGCCCGGCACTTGCGCGCTGAAATATAAACCAAACATGCCACCAATGGCATCGGCACAAAACACAATGCCCGCCTGCTGCGCCGCAGCATTCAAGCCTTGTGCCAGCTTGGCAGTTTGTGCGGTCAGCCGGGTATAAAAATCCGGTGCCTGGATTAATGCCAGCGTACACAATCCTGCCGCCACAGCAACCGGGTTGCCCGAGAGCGTGCCCGCCTGATAGACTGCGCCCAAGGGGGCCATATGGGCCATTAAATCGGCGCGCCCACCAAAGGCGGCAACCGGCAAACCGCCGCCGATGACTTTACCCAAACAAGTGAGGTCGGGCCGGATGTTGTAGAGCGCTTGCGCACCACCCAGGCCGACGCGAAAGCCGCACATCACCTCATCGAAAATTAAAACTGTGCCGTATTCGCTACACAAGCGGCGCATGGTTTGTAAAAATTCCGGCGTGGCCTTGACCAGATTCATATTGCCCGCGACTGGCTCCACAATCACACAAGCCAGGTCTTTGCCGTGTTGCACAAACGCTTGTTCCAATTGCGCGCAATCGTTGTAGTTTAGCACCAGCGTGTGTTTGATAAAATCTTCCGGCACCCCTTTGGAAGTGGGGTTGCCAAAGGTCAGCAAACCACTACCTGCTTTCACCAGCAGCGAATCGGCATGGCCATGGTAGCAACCTTCAAACTTGACGATTTTATCGCGCCCGGTTGCACCACGTGCCAAACGTAGCGCGCTCATGGTAGCTTCTGTGCCAGAGGATACCAGGCGAACTTGTTCAATTGATGGCATCAGGCCGCATAAAGTTTCAGCCATGATTACCTCGGCTTCCGTGGGCGCGCCAAAGCTTAAGCCGCGCGCCGCTGCTTCCTGTACCGCTTGCACCACAAGCGGATGCGCATGGCCGACAATCGCAGGCCCCCAGGAACCGATGTAATCGATATAGCGTTTTTCATTCACGTCCCAAAAATAAGGGCCGTTGGCACGACTAATAAAGCGTGGCGTGCCGCCTACCGAGCGAAATGCACGCACCGGCGAATTAACCCCGCCTGGCGTGGTGAGTTGGGCACGGGCAAATAAACGGTCATTGGTGGAGGAGGGTGTGGTTGTCATGATGGTAGCTTTGTGCGATCACAGTGATGGAATGAAGGCGAATTATAATCGGTGTTGCACATTTTTATGTTAAAAGCTGCCGCTACGGTGTATTGTTGTGACATATGTTTCGTTTTGTAACCCGTTTCGATTAAGATGTCTGGTTTTCCATCGAATGAAGGATCAGCAAGAAATGAATCAAGAAATGAATCAAGAAATGAATGAGGCCCCCTTTCGCACCTGGATGTGCCTGATTTGTGGCTGGGTCTATGATGAAGCTGCTGGCGCACCCGATGACAACATCGCGCCCGGAACGAAATGGGCGGATGTGCCAACCAATTGGACTTGTCCGGATTGCGGCGCGCGCAAAGAAGACTTTGAAATGACAGTAATTTGAACTTTTTTCACATCAAACGAGTTGTGTGAGCCATTCTTAGGGTATCTTTATGTAAGTATGAAGAATGACGGCATTGGCACTATGATTTTGGGGCTCAATTGCATTCTCTGCAATTCCAACACCGTGCTTCCAAGCCGATTTATTAATTTTTTTTCAGGATGATGTCATGACTGCCGCGCAAGATAACACTAGCTTGAAAATCATGGTGATTGATGACAGTAGCACCATTCGGCGCTCGGCCCAAATCTTTTTAAGCCAGGCCGGGTATCAGGTGATTTTGGCCGATGATGGGTTTGATGCCCTGGCCAAGGTTAATGATCATCACCCGGCGCTCATTTTTTGCGATATCTTAATGCCGCGCCTGGATGGTTACCAAACCTGCGCCCTGATCAAAAAAAGCGCAAAATTCCATGCCACGCCCGTAGTTATGTTATCGTCCAAAGACGGCTTGTTTGATCGTGCGCGGGGAGCCATGGTGGGGTCGGATGAATATTTGACCAAACCATTTACCAAAGACAGTTTGCTCAAGACAGTGCGTGACCATACTGCCAATATACTTCCGAAATAAATGAAGAGATTTTAAGTTCCCAAACACCAATTGAATTATATTACCGAATCTGAGGTTTTATTATGGCCATAAAAAAAGTATTGATCGTTGATGACTCTCCCACTGAGCGTTATCACTTGACTGAAATATTGACGAAAAATGGTTTTACTGTCTCTATTTGTGAAAACGGGGAAGCGGCGTTGGAAAAAATCAAGGGTGACAAGCCGCAACTGATTTTAATGGATGTGGTGATGCCAGGTAAAAACGGCTTCCAGATTACCCGGGCCATTACGCGTGATGCGGAAACGCAGGATATTCCCATTTTCATTTGCACCAGTAAAAATCAGGAAACCGACCGAATCTGGGGATTGCGCCAGGGTGCGCGTGACTACCTGGTCAAGCCAATTGACGAAGCTGAATTGTTGGCGAAAATTGCCGCACTGGGATAAGCGAAGCCTATGACACTTTCGACAACATCAACGCCGAGCGTACTGAGAAAGCCCGATTCTGCTGCCCGGCGTATCCGTATGCGCGAGTTTCAAACCCAGTTGCTGGAGCGTATGCAGGCTGCCAAGAGCGGTACTGAGGCGCGTATCAGTCAACTGGGGGTCGTCGTGGGCACGCAGCGTTGGTTGCTCGATTTAACCGAAGCCAGCGAAATCGTTTCGGTGGGCGCGATTACTGCCGTGCCACTGACGCAGGATTGGTATCTGGGTTTGGCCAATATTCGGGGTAATTTAATCAGCGTCATCGATTTTGCCCGGTTTCAAGGCTTGGCACCCACGCCACTCAATGCCGGGGCCAGAATTATTGCGTTTGCGCCAGCCTTATCGTTTAATAGCGGTTTGTTGGTTTCACGGGTGCTGGGATTGCGTAATATTATGGAAATGGAATTATTGCCAGACGCCGAAACGCCGGGGCCGAGTTGGGTTACCCATCGCTTCCGTGATCGCGAGGCGCAGGTGTGGCAACAACTGGATTTGTCTTTGGTGGTGCAAGACACACGCTTTTTGCATGTTGGTTTATAAGTTTCGGTGGTTTTAGTAGCAGGCACTGATAGTAGCTTGTCAGGTGGTTCGTTTTGTTGGAAATTAGGAGATTTACAATGGCGTTTACATCCCCGTCTTCATCCATAGACAATCAGAAGGATGCAGTCGACGAAGATCTGGATCCTGGCATGGTGAGTGGGCTTTCCACCATCATGCCAGGTGTCGTCGATGCGATACCAATGCCAGAATCGCAGCCTGCTGCTGAAGTTGGCTCCAAGCCTGGTGTGGTGGCCAGCGAGCGAGGTGATTTTCAATTGCCGCTCATTGGCCGCATGCCTTTGGCGCAGCAGATTCGTTTTCTGCTGATACTTTTAGGCGTGTCCTTGTTGTTAAGTATCTTTTTTGTGTGGGTGAATGCTACCAATAGCATTTTAACCTCAACCCAAACCCAGATTGCATCCGAAGCACTGATGCACTCGCAACGGATCGGTAAAGCGACCCCGAATGCGCTGCAGGGTAAGACCGAAGCATTTACCCAGTTGCAAGAAAGTTTAAAGCAATTTAATGCGGCCCTAAAAGTGTTGCAAAAAGGGGGGGATTATAACGGACGCGAAATCAGTCCACCCAAAGCGTCATTGAAGGTGCTGTTAAATGAAGTGGAAAAAGTTTGGGCCAGTTCAAATAATGCGGCCAGCATTGTTTTAAGTATGAAGCCTGAATTGACCAGCTATGGCAATACCATGCTGAGGATGAAAGCCCTGGCCCCGGAGTTGGAAGAATTGACCACGCAGATTAATACCTTGAAATTGGGCGGTCAGTCTACCACCCGTGAAATTTCCTCTTCCAGCCAGTTGACGATGTTGACCCAGCGTTTGGGCCGTAGCGCCAATGACTTTTTAACCCCCGAAGGTGTGAGCCCTGAAACCGCATTCCTGTTGGGTAAAGACGCGAACACCTTTAGCAATATCGTCGATGGTTTTTTGAATGGGAGTGAAATATTGCGCTTGCCAGTCACCAAGGATCAGGAAACCCGTGATCGCCTGACTGAGCTGCAAACCACGTTTGCTGATTATCAAAAATTAATCTCCCAAATTCTGACGAATCTGCAGAAATTTATTTCTGCAAAGCAATCTGAACAATTGGTGTTTAATGAAAATGAGCAATTAAAGCAAAGCTTAACCAAACTGCAAAAAGCCTACCGTGCTGAGCAAGATTCTTCCGACTGGTCGTTTTGGGCGATGTTGAGCAGTGGCTTATTGGCGGTGTTGACTGCGGGCGGTATTGCAGTGGTTCTGTTGCAAGACAGTCGTAACCGTACCCGTGGCGCGGATATGCGTCGGCAAGAAGCCGATGCGCAGCGTTTATTGGCGCAACGTAAGGAAGAAGAAGCGAAAGCCACCAATGACCAAAACCAGGCCGCTATTTTGCGCTTGATGAACGAACTGCAAGAAGTGGCGGATGGTGATTTGACGGTGCAGGCGACGGTGTCGGAAGACATTACTGGTGCGATTGCCGACTCGGTTAATTACACGGTGGAAGAATTGCGCGGACTGGTAGGCCGGGTGACCAAAACAGCGGAAGAGGTGACGGGTGCTTCCACCCAGGCGCAAGCGATTTCGAACGATCTGCTCGATGCATCACAACAGCAGGCGCGTGAAATTCAAGAGGCCAGCCATGCGGTGTTGACCATGGCGAAAGAAATTACCGATGTATCGCAATCAGCCAATGAGTCGGCCGAGGTGGCGCGGCAATCGGTGGCGGCAGCGGAACAAGGTTCGGTTGCGATGGAAAACGCGATTAAGGGTATGGATGAAATTCGCGAGCAAATCCAGGAAACTTCAAAACGAATCAAGCGACTGGGTGAATCGTCACAGGAAATTGGTGAAATTACCGAACTGATTTCAGACATTACCGAACAAACCAACGTGCTGGCGTTGAATGCGGCAATTCAGGCGGCCTCGGCGGGAGAAGCCGGGCGCGGCTTCTCAGTGGTTGCGGAAGAGGTGCAGCGACTGGCGGAACGCTCCGGTGAAGCGACCAAGCAGATTGGTGCGCTGGTGCGTACCATTCAAACAGATACTCACGATGCGGTAGCCGCTATGGAAAAATCAACCCAGGGTGTGGTTGAAGGGGCAAAACTGTCCGATGCGGCGGGTGCTGCTCTGGCCGATATTAGCCGGGTTTCGAACCGTTTGGCGGAACTGATTCAAGAAATTTCCAAAGCAGCAGAGCGTCAGGCGACTTCAGCCAACGGGGTGGCGGCCAACATCCAGCACATTTTGATGGCGACCGAACAAACCCAGCATGGTACACAGCAAACCGCATCATCCATTCATAAACTGTCGATGTTGGCAGAAGAGTTAAAAAATTCGGTATCGCGATTCCGGGTTTCCTGATGTTGAGTGGGTAGCCAACCCTGGGTAGCGTGTGTATACCAAGTAGTTTGAAAGCCCGTGGGCAATGACGTATGGCGATAGACTTATCGGAAGGTTTATCGCCTTTTGAATTTTCGAGGCAAGCATGACCAAAGAATTTTCTGCTGTACCGAGCGCATCTAATTTTGATACGGGTCCTTTGTCGTGGGTAATCGGCGAAATCCGGGAAAGCTTAAACAAGTCCAAAACCGCCCTGTTTGATGCGGTGGGGCAGGATGAAGCTGGGCAATCGACCCTGCTGCAACATGCCAAATCGTATTTGCATCAAGCCCATGGCGCGTTTCAAATTGTGGATGTCGATGGCGTGGCCATGATCAGTGAAACGGTCGAAGATTTACTCGATCGTTTGAAGGGGGGGCAACTGCAACTGACCCAGGAATATGCCACTGCCATCGGTAATGCGTATCAAGCCCTGGTCGAATATCTGGAAGAATTATTATCCGGTGCCCAACCCCAGCCAGTACGCTTATTTCCCTATTACCGCGCCTTATTGGAGGTGCGCGGTGCCGAGCGGATTCATCCTGCGGATTTGTTTTTTCCTAATCTGGCGATTCGGCCACAATTACCAACCACGGCACGCAGTGGCGAAGTACTGGATTACACCCAGTTGCGGCAACGCTTTGAGCGCTCCCTGTTGCCATTCTTAAAAACGGCTGAAGGCGATAAAGCGACGCCTTTGCTGGAGATTATTGCCACGGTCGAAAACGTGCAAAGCAATCCGCAAGTGCATGCTTTTTGGTGGGTCATGCATGGTTTTGCTGAAGTGGTGGTGCAAGGGCAAGTGGTCAGTGAATTATATGTTAAGCAATTGTTTGGCCGGATTAATCTGCAAATTCGGCGCTTGGCAGAGGGTTCGTTCAGTATTTCCGAGCGGCTGTTACGGGATGCCTTATTTTTTATAGCCAGGGCCAAAGACCCGTCGCCGCGTGCGCGCCAGATTTGCGAAGTGTACCAACTCAATGGCCTGGTGCCATCGGACTATGAAAAGCGGCGCTACGGTCAAGTTGACCATGACGCCCTGATGGTTGCCAAAGAACGCCTGGCCAAGGCCAAAAATACCTGGAGCCGCATCGCCGATGACGACGCCACCAATCTATGGCCATCGTTTGAATCCGAGCTGGATGTGTTGGTGGACGCCAGTTCCAAATTAAATGCGCCACCGCTGTCCAAATTACTGCGTGAACTCAATGGTATTGCGCGCCATGCTGCCAATGCAAAATTGAGCCGCGAACTGGGCTTGGAGATTGCGCGCAGCTTATTGTTCATTGAAAATGGCCTGGAAAATATCAATCGCCTGCCGGATGATTTTCCGCATCGGGCCGACGCGCTGGCTTCGCGTTTATTGTCGCTGGTAGCGGGCGAGACACCGACCGCATCGGCAGATTGGATGGATGAATTGTCGCGCCAGGCGCAGCAACGCAACACCGTGCTGGCCTTGGTGAATGAGATGAAGGCGAATTTGCGTCAAGTTGAAAAAGTGTTGGATGAGTATTTTCTGGATGCGCGTAAAAAGACCAATTTGGCGCAAATCGACCCGGCTTTGCATCAGGTTTCCGGCGCTTTGTCGGTATTGGATCAATTTGACGCGGTGCAGGCAGTGCAGCACACACGTCAGGCGGTGCAGAATTTCGCCGATGCCGAGGAAGACCAAGGCGAGGATGGCCGTGCGACCATGCAATTGGTGGCACAAAACATTGGCGCATTAGGGTTTTTCATCGAAGCCTTGAATCAAGGTGGCGAAGTTGCCAAAGGGCGCTTTAGCTATGATGCTGACAAAGGTGAATTTAAAGCCTTGCCGCTGGAGCACGGCGGGTCGCAAGCGACGATTAATATTGAAGTGGTGAAGATGGAAGGTGCCGAGCATGCAGGCTTTATGCCAGCGGCTGGTAGTGCGCCTGTTACGCCGCCACCCAAGCTTGATGCTGCTGGGCCGGCTGCGGAAGCGATGACGGTTGAAGCCGAGCTGATTAAACATCAGCAGGAATCGGAAGTGTTGGCCGCTTCTGTGATGGCCGACCCGAATAATTTGGCATTGCAGCAAGAATTGAAAGCCTCGTTGCAGCAGGTGCGCAAAGATGCGGCCCTGTTGGATAATCGCGAAGCCATTGAACGGGCGCAAGCAACGATAGACATGTTGGATCAGCCCGATTTTGCGGCCACACTGTCGCAAGTGATCAAAACCGAAGAGCAGGCGGCGCAGCAGCAAATGCATGTGGCACCGAGTGTACCTGCGCCGGAAACCGATGATGAGGTGGATGCCGAATTGCTGGAAATCTTTATGATGGAGGCCGACGAAGTATTGGCCTTCGTGCGTGAAAATTTGCCGGAATCCAAGCGCAATCCCACCAATCAGGATTTACTCACCACCTTACGGCGCTCCTTCCATACCTTGAAGGGTAGTAGCCGCATGGTGGGTTTGAATGTGTTTGGGGAAGCGGCGGCGAGTATTGAACAAGTGTTGAATTCATGGCTGGCAGAAGCGCGTGCCGGGACAGATGCCCTGTATGATTTGCTCACTTATGCGGCCGATACCATGTTTGAATGGGTTGAGGAAATCAAGGCCAATGGTCGTTCGGGGCGTAGTGCCAAGCCGATTGTGAAAGCGGCGGAACGTGTGAAAGAGGGCGGGGCCTTCTTCCTGGAAGACGAATCGGTTGCAGAAGCGCAAGCGGCAGCAGAGGCCGAAGCGGCGGCAGAGGCGCAAGCCGTAGCAGAAGCCCAAGCTGCAGCGGAGGCAGAAGCCGCAGCAGAAGCGCAAGCGGCTGCAGAAGCGCAAGCCGCAGCAGAAGCACAAGCCGCAGCAGAAGCACAAGCCGCAGCAGAAGCACAAGCCGCAGCAGAAGCGCAAGCCGCAGCAGAAGCGCAAGCCGCAGCAGAAGCGCAAGCCGCAGCAGAAGCACAAGCC
>CAMBDR010000107.1 GCA_945864765.1 Janthinobacterium lividum
AGGCTTTGCCCGTTCAAACTTGCTCTTTGCCATTATAGACTCCTAACGATTTCGATGAGAACGCCAAGGCAACCGCCCCACTGCGTTACTATTAATGCGATACAATTAACACGATACAATTAATGCCACACAACCAAATTCTGGTGCCCTTGACGTGGATTGAACACGTGGCCTCTCCCTTACCAAGGGAGTGCTCTACCACTGAGCTACAAGGGCGATAGTTTTATTCATGCTTCATCAGCATGCTTACTTCAACATTTGCAAACTCGTTGCAAATTAAAACAAACACGCTGCAAGTGCGACTGGAGCGGGTGAAGGGAATCGAACCCTCGTCATAAGCTTGGAAGGCTTCAGCTCTACCATTGAGCTACACCCGCGAGGAAACGCTTCATCAACACCATCAAACCTGCTTAAAATCTTGGTGGAGAGGGCTGGATTCGAACCAGCGTACTCTATGAGAACAGATTTACAGTCTGTCGCCTTTAACCACTCGGCCACCTCTCCGCAAGGAACCGCAGATTATGAAGTAGTATTCAATGCCTGTCAAGACCTAAATTCTATTTCCTGCGAATTTCTTTAAACTTTTTTTTGCACGTCCGCACCACACAGGCTTCTTGCAGCAACGGAAGGCGGCATTTTACATGTAAATTGAAAAAACGCCAGACTTTTTTAGCTTGTCGAATTTCGCTGTTGTTTTTTTATGCGCGCACCCACACAATGCCACCACACAATGCCAGCTGCTAGCGTTGACTCAGCATGGCCAACACTTGCGCCTTGAGCGCTTTAATGAGGGAAGTTTCGTCGGGTGGCACACCTTCTGGTGCCGGATTGATTCGGTCTGCATAAAACAGACCGAGTTGGGCTTTTTGCACAACCAAAGGCAAGATAATAAAACTGCGCGCGTCCTGCAGTAAAATACGGTGCCAAGTTGGTAATAAATCGCGAATTTTTATACTGGTTGCATCGGCAACCATTAAATCAGCATCATTTTCCATGGACAAGTGAAAAATATCCCGCGCAGAGGGTACTGGAAAGGTAAAGCCCGCCTGACGTGCCACATGATGTTCACCCAGCGACAGGCGCGAACGATAGGTATTGGTTTTAACATCTTTCAAACACACGACTGCAAAGCGAAAACCCATGCTGTTGAACAAGGTTTCGAGGGTTAACATCATCAGTTCATTAATGCGGCAACGGCCCGACGCGCGCATTTGCATCACTTCCTGCACGCCAGCGAGCAATAATTCGCGCGCTTTGTAGGGCTTGCCGCTGGGGTAGCAGCCCATCACTTTTTCCAACTCGGCGTCCATGGTGGCTTCTGCCAGCACACTGGGCAAGCCGGGTTCGTCCAACTCCAGCGCGGCCGCTGCAGCAGCGATTTGGGCCGCCGCAGCAGCATGGCCGCTCGCCGCGCCTGCTGCTACTTCTTGCGCCGACATGGGCTTGGCCATAGTGCGGCCCAATTTTAGATTGTCGGCCAAGGTATTAATCTCGCGCGCGACGTTCTCCAATAATTCGTCGAGTCGGTCTTCATCCAGATTTAAAGCCACACCATAGCGCGCCAGCAAGGATTCCCGCGTGCTGGTCACATTCCCACCATCGCCAAAATTGGGCACCAGTTTGACCGCATCGGTGCTGAATGCAGCGACCTGGCGCATCCATTCGGCCTTGGTTTTGGCCGCTTTTAACACACCATTGCCAACCGACGCCAAAGCTTGAACAATGGCTTCTGGTATATTCCAGTCTTGCAATACGGTTTCGGCCAATTGATCAAAACTCACGCCCAAAACCTGGCTCGACGCCTGGCTTTGGGTATGGGTGCCATCGGCAATCAATGCCATGATGTCGCAAAAATAATTGTAATCGTGCGACACCACAAGTAGTCGCCCAAGATTTTTAAAGAGCGCTGCAATGGCCGCCTCTTCCGCCCCCTGGTAATGGCTTTTACGCGCCAATTCACGTCCTAACAGGCTGGCGCACAGGGCATTGGATAACTCACCGCGCACCACTTCGGCATGCTTATCGTTTTTTAAGTTATCGACCAGCAGCAAAGCCAGTGCACTGGTTTTAACGGTATCGAAGCCGAGCATAAAAATCGCGCGCGACACCGTGGTCACAGCGGTGCCAGCGGTACTGCGATACACGACTGAATTGGACAGGCGTAACACGCGTTGGGTCAGCGCCACATCGGATAACACATAATTGGCCAAATTATAGGTGTCTTCATCTTCGGAAGAAGCCAACTTAACCACGCGCGACACCGAGCCACCCAATGCGCGTAAACCCACATCGCTCTTGAATTTATCCAAAAATTGATCACGGGCGCTATACTTTTCGCCATAGTTATCCGGAAAGGTGAAAGGCATTAGCGCGGGCATGATGCTATCCTGTACTTCAAAAATCGAACCGTGAGCTCCATACAATCCAATCAATTCAATCAATTCAATCAATTCCAATCAATACATGTCATTTAAACACCATCGATTTATCCACGTCTTTGCGCCTGCTCTTTGGCGCTGGCACGACCCGGTGTGATCCGGTATTTTTTCAGAATTTGTTGATGCAAGCTTGAGAGTGCATTCAATTTGGGATTAACCGGATCGAGTTTGCGCACCGTACCAATGAGCGACAAGGCATATTCCCCCAGGCGGTCATCCCAACCCATGTTTTCAAGGCATTTGAGTACCGCCACCGCCGCATTAAACACCACTTGCGGATTGTCCGGCAACTTATTCACCGCTTCCGCCATCATGGAAACCGCGCCACGGTAATCACCGTCTTTCGCTTTAGCGGCTCCACTGGCCACCAGATCAATCACTTGTTTGCGCGCTTCTTTCGCCAGTTCTTTACCGATGTCTTCGACCCCGGCGCGTTCAAACACAGCCACCGCTTTGGCCATGGCAGCATTATTAGGCGCATTGCGCATGACTTCGCGCATGACTTCCTTGGCACCATCCTGGTGGTTGTTTTGCAAGCAATTACGCGCCAATTCCATCTTCACGTCATTGGATAAACCCGTGGAATCGCGGCACAATGCCACCGCCGACTCCAGCGATTCATTCAAACGTGCTTCATTGCCCGTGGATTCATGCACCATGGCCGAGGAAATGGCGCAGCAGGCCGGGGTATTTTTCAAGTTGCTCATCGATTTATCGAGATCACGAATCACCGCCGCAGCCTGTTCCGGGTCGCCTTTTTTGACCAAGGTTTTAACCAACTTAACATGGTCTTCGGGGTCACGAAATTCGGAATATTTCACCTTGCTGACAACCTGCTTCAATACTTTTTCTGCGGTCGCAGTATCCCCGGTTTCCATCGCAACTTCGCCCAATTTACGCAAACGGCGTACCGCATGCGGCGACACCGAGACGGCGCTGGATAACACCGCTTGCGACTTCTCCAGCTCGCCCATGGCTTCATGCGTTTTCGCCAGCCAGTCATAGGCATCGACAAATTTCTTATTGTTATTAACCAGGGCCTCAAGCATTTTTTCAGCTTCTTCAAAGCGCTCTTGCATGAACAAGGTTTTGGCCAAGCCCAGCCTGGCCCATGCAATGGCTTTGGATTCGTACAGGGCGTTGTAAATCGGTTCGGCTTCTTTCGCCTCACCCAAAAACATATGTAATTCGGCGCGCAGCCGTAAAAAGTCGATGGCGTAGCGTGGGAAATTGCTGGCACCCTCAATACAGGCAGCAATCGCATCGCGATGGTTGCCGATATCCATCATTTGATAAACCGGTAAAAAAACATTGCGCTTTTCGAGAGCGCGACCGATACGCTCCAAAATCAAATCCGCAGTGAACGGTTTTAAAATATAGTCGGTCGGTGCCAATTCTGCCGCACTCACCACTTTGCCATAACCCCCTTCAGCGGTCACCATGAAGAACATGGTGGCAAGCGTGATGAGTTGGTGATGGCGCAAGTCTTCCAACAATTGCTGGCCGTCTTGCCCACCTTCCAGATCATATTCACACAGGATAATATCGAATGACTTGGTTGCCAAATGACGAATCGCGGCCCCTGAAGTGCCAGCGTGATCAATTTTTTGCAAACCGCATTGGTTTAGCATATTGTGTATGCTCGATCGCATTCCTGCATGCGGTTCAATAATCAGGGCAGATAGTCCGTCAAGTCGGTTCATGTCTCAATCCCACAGGTAATGTAAAGGCCAAGTTGAATTCACTTGACTGGTGCAGCCACCAGCGCGGCCATGCGCATTCATACTGACCAGGCTAATCGCAATTTTTGGCATGTCAACTGAGTATATTACGGCATAAGCCGAAAATAGTTAAGTCGATGCGACAAGAGCGATATTTTAGCCTTGCCGCAACACTTTAATCGTCATTGCCGATCCAATTCATTGGGTCACGCTCGACAATATCCATTAACGCGTCCACCACTTCCGGATCAAATTGCGTGCCGCGCCTCTCCCGGATATACGTCACCACCTCATCAAAAGGCCAGGGTGCTTTATACGGCCGTCGATGTAGCAAGGCATCAAACACATCGACGACGGCGACAATTCTCGCCGCCAAGGGTATTTGATTGCCCACTAATTGCCGTGGATAACCATTACCATCAAAATGCTCGTGATGCCCACCGGCAATTTGCGAACCAAACGTCAGGTAACTTGGCCCGTCAACCAAACTGGAGGCACGTTCCAGTATCGCTTGCCCTACGCGCGCATGGGCTTGCATGACGGTGCGTTCTTCGTGATCATGCATGCCCGGCTTCAATAACACATGATCGGGCGTGGAAACCTTACCTACATCGTGCAAAATACTCGCAACGCCCACCATTTCCAGCAATTGTGGCGACATTTCATCGGCATACACGCCGCGCGCATGCAGATGCTTGGCAATGCCATCGGTCAAGGCTTGCACCCGCCGGACATGCCCGCCCGTGCCTTCATCGCGAAACTCGGCCAAATCAGCCAAGGCGACCACGGTCGCTTCTTGCGCTTTATGCAATTGACCAAACAAATAGAGATTATCAAACGCCGCAGCAATCCGGTGGCAAAAAACCTCCATCAAATCACGTTGCACTTGCGTTAAGGGCCAGGGCGGTGTCACGGAAATGGCAAATTCATGCCCCTGTTGGGTATGAATAAACAACACATCAATCGGATGTTGATATTGACTGCGCTTTTCGCGAAAAGCCCGCTCAATCGCCCCTGCCAATTGATGGCTTTTCGGCAATTCCTGATCCTCGGCCAAATGGGTATAACACCCGGTCGCCGCCACCACCTGAGAAGCCAATGCCCCCTCAGCACCCTGTGCTTGCAAGACACACAAGACGCCATCGGCCCCGACGTCCAAAATGGCGCTAACCTGATTCAAGACCCCGGAAGCAAACTCACGCAGAGAGTGAATCTTGTATAAATTGGTGGCTCCTTCCAGAATTTTACCCAGACCAACCCGGCTACGCTCCAGCATCAACAGTGTTTCATAGGCGCGCAATGAGGCAATGACGGTGGTAAACAGCTTTTGCGTGGTCAACTCGGTCTTGGCTTTATAGTCGTTGATGTCGTATTCAATAATCACACGTTGCTCCGGTGCCTGCCCCGGTTGCCCGGTGCGCAACACCACCCGCACAATTTGATTATTCAATTCACCCCGAATGCGTTTGGCCAGCAGCAAGCCGGCATCGTCGGTTTCCATCACCACATCCAGCAACACCAGGGCGATATCCGGCGTATCGCGCAACATCACGAAACCTTCTTCACCACTATAGGCGCTAAATAATTCCAGTTCGCGCCCTTTAAATGTCACATTGCGCAAAGCCAGACTGGTCACCGCATGCACGTCAGCATCATCATCAACAATCAGAATTCGCCATACCCGCTGATCACTCGGCACCAGAGCGACATCGCTTGGTTGCGATTCGTCCTCTAACAGCCAATCATCATCATCATCGGCAGTCATGTCATCTGTCATACCTACTCCTATATCGGTGCTACCCGTGGAAAACGAAGTGTAAATTGCGCCCCTTGGCCTAATTGACTACTCACAGCAATCGTACCGCCAAATTGCTTTACAACCAAGTTAAATACAATATTCAATCCCAATCCAGTACCACCTTGTGCTCTTTGTGTGGTAAAAAATGGATCGAAGACCTTGTCCAAAAACTCTTCTGGAATACCTTTGCCATTATCTGCAAATTGTAACTCAATACTATCATCTATGGCCTTAACCGTAATTCTGATCTCACCAATTTCATCAGGATCAAATGCATGCGCCAGGCAATTCATTGTCAAATTGGTCAATACCTGAGCAAACGAGCCCGGGTATCCATCCACCATCACATTCTCAGGACTATCAACAATAATTGTGACTCTGGATTGGCGCAAACGAGGTTGCAAACTGACAATAATTTCTTCGATATACTCCTTCATACCAAAGCGTCGCCGCGCTTCGCTGGCTTGATCGGCAGAAACCTGTTTGAAGCTTTGAATCAACTGGGCCGCGCGATTAGCATTGGTTAAAATCAAACGGCTGCTTTCATTCGCCGTTTCGAGATAAGTCAGGATATCCGATTTCTTGATCGCGCCCATATTCATGATCACCAATACCTGCTCGGTGGCTTCCCGCAACACCGAGGCACTGGTCATAGTGATGCCAACCGGGGTATTAATTTCATGTGCCACGCCCGCAACCAAGCTGCCCAATGAAGCCAGGCGTTCGGCTTGCAATAAAGAATCCTGTGCCTGACGCAAATCCTGGTAGGCTTGAATGGTTTGCTGCTCCGAACTATGGGCTTGCGCTTCGGCTGCGCGCGTATGTTCAATAATTGACTTTAACTTCCTTTGGATGCGGTTAAATCCAAGAATCACCTCGCCAAATTCATCGAAGCGGTTTTCGGGCAATTCACCCACTTCATCGGTTTCCCGAATCGCCAGATCAAACAAGGCAGTACGCAATTGCTTTAGCGGCTCAAACACCATGCGCAAGCTCAGCGATAGAATGCCGACCAAAGACAAATCAAGCACCAAAATTTCAATTAATTTACGCGTCAACTCCGAGCGCAAGATCTCATCGATTTGCGCTCGACTAAAATTAATCACCACCCGCCCTACCGGGGCAGGTTTAACATTCACATTTTCATTGAGCGTGCTGCGAAACATTAATGTTGCTTCCACCGGGAACCCATCAAGCGTTGAACTGGACGAGGCTGTTGCTATTTCACCACTCGGCAAGCGGATTTTTCCAGTGAACAAACCGATATTGGCATCATAGACGCGTATCCCCAACACTTCGGATGGCCGCATTTCGGCTTCCAGAATGCTGCCAACTTTCGCTTTGTCCAAATCCCACAACGCCGAGGGCAAGCTGATTCCCAAGCGCGAGATGATGCCTTGACGCAATAGTCTATTGCGCTCTTCCAGATCATTACGAAGTTTATATTGCGAATAAGTCCCAGAAATCGCCAATACCACGGTAATGATTACGACAAATAAGACCTTTAACCGGAACTGTATTCCCCGCATGCGATACCTCCCTGACGACACTATACTGCCAAGTGAGCATTAAATGCGCACCAAATGCAAGGCAATGCAGATATTACCTGCAGCAAGCGACGAATGCGCGCAATCCGGGCCAAAGCCGCACAATTTCTACCACACCGCCAACACTTGATATATGTCAAGTTATTAACGTGGCGGCTGTTTATACTGTCGCAGTATTGATCAATTTCTTTTTCTGCCAATTTGGAGCCTTATTCATGACCGTTTCAAGCCAGATAGCCAACCCAAGCTTGACGCCGCTTGAACTTGATGCGCAATCTTTGGCGCAACTTGATCCCCTTTGTGGCAACTACCTGCTTTACCCCAGACCAGAAAAATTCTTGCCCTATGCCAGGCAAGACGACTACTTGCAAGCGGCCAAACGCGGCGCATCGTATTCAGCCAGCCTGAGCCTGGATTTGGGAGGTAGCCAGCAGCTGTTTGCCACTCGCCTGGAACAAGAGATCGCGCTGCAAGGGCAAGTCGTGGGCAAATTATTTCGGATTCATCATTTACAATTTCGTGGGCACAGTGTATGCGAAGCGACGTTAAGCACACTGCTCCACTGTGTACGCAAGCATTTTAGTTTACTGCCCAATTGCGAATTGGGGCTCATGCTGGCACTGGCCGACTTACCCGGCACCGATCTGGCCCATTGGGGCGCGCATGGTTTTCGCCAGTTGCAGCTCAGCGTGCAAGCAGACGAGCCAATGCAAGGCCTTGCCACCGTGCTTGCCCTGGCGCGCCAACATCGGTTTGACGCGATCCGCATTAATCTGTGCTTCGGATCAAAGCAACAACCCTTGCTCGCGTTGGCGCGCAGCTTAAACGCCATTATTGCCAGCGAGCCGGATCAAATTGCCCTCAGTCCAAACGCACCCAACCATGAACACCTGTGTTGGTGCATTAAACGCTTGCATGCGGCTGGCTACTATTATTTGGGCGCATATTTCTTTACCAAAGCGCAAAATGCCTTGGTTCGCGCCAAGCGACAAGGGCGTTTGCACCGCGATTTACAGGGCTACACCACGCAAAATAGCAACAATCATATTGGCTGCGGCCTTGGCGCAACCAGTAGCCTGGGAAATTATTACTTCCAAAATACCAATCAAACCGATATTTACCAGCATGCTTTGATGAACAACAGCTTGCCGTTAGCCCGCAGCCTAAGTTTAAACATGGATGACTTATTACGCCGCATCGTCATACAACTCTTGATTTGCCAATTTGAGCTATCAATTCAAGCCTTGGAATTGAGTTATCCGATTCGATTCCAGCATTATTTCGCCAATGAATTAATTCAATTGCAAGATATGGCGCAACGAGGTTGGATTTCCATCGAACCGGAACAATTACAGGTTATGCAAAAAGGAGAGCTATTCATCTATCAAATTTGCGCCATCTTTGATCGCTACCACGAACCATCGCTACGCTGAAGCACATGACCCATTGTCCCCCCCGGTCGCCAGCAATCGCAAGCTAACCAGGTCAATGAGTTCAATTTCACGATTATCCACCCGTATCCAACCTTGTTTTTTAAATTTTGACAACAATCGGCTAATGCTTTCAATGGTCAGGCCCAAATAATTGCCAATTTCTTCGCGCGACATGCGCAATTGAAAACAAGTGGTGGAATAGCCTCGTATGGCATAACGGGTCGATAAGTTGATCAGGAACGCGGCCAAACGACAATCTGCGCGCATATTCCCCAGCAGCAACATGGCGCTTTGTTCACGCGTGATTTCCTGGCTCATGATTCGATGAAAATGACGCAGCAAAGATGGCACTTTACCAAACAATTCTTCAAGTCGCAAAAAAGGAATTTCGCAAACTTCACTATCTTCCAATGCCACGGCATCACATTGATGAAAATCGTTACTGATC
>CAMBDR010000108.1 GCA_945864765.1 Janthinobacterium lividum
GGCGTGGTGGTGGAGTGCTGTTTTATTATCGACTTGCCTGACCTGGGCGGACGCCAACGCCTGGAGCGTGATTGCGGCCAACAAGTATTTGCCTTTACCTCATTTGAAGGAGAATAATTGCGCCAAGGCTGGCGCAACGCCAGCCTGAACCGCCATCAGCTAGCCATTCGCCACCTTCAAATAACGCGCCAGATCATCCAGCACATCATTTAAAGCCGTTACGGAAAAATGATGATTTTTTTCCGTTGGCGGTTTTTTCACCAGACTTAAACTGACATCTTGCAAAACAGGTAATTTCAAGCGCAATCCGTGCGCCGCCAATTTCGGGCCAATTTCATCGCGCCGCTCCCACAACATCATGCGGGTGTTTTGATACGCACTTTCGCACATGCGGCGGCGATTGCTATAGCTAAAAATATTGGTAAGAAACATTTCACTGTCTTCCTTGCTGGGTTGAAACAACAGGATTTCAGTATCGGGATACATTGCGTCATAATTGACCATGCCCGCTTCCAGGCGCGAATGTAAGATGGAGCGCAAGGTTTGCGACACCACATTCACCAGCCCACCTGCCGCCAAGCGCCCTTGCCCATGCATATTGCCGGAACTATAGGGCACAATCGGATTGACACAAAATAACACATCAATATCTTCTGCCAGCGCAATCGAGGCATGCATGGTTTTATGCAAAGCGCCATCCACAAATTGCCGCCCTGCAATTTCGACCGGAGGAAAAAGGCCCGGCACCGAGGCACTGGCTTGCACTGCCACCGAAATCGGTACATGATCCCACCCTGGCGCACCAAAATTGACCGAGGTTCCTGAATCCAAATCCGTTGCCACAACAATCAGCTTATGCGGCAAGTGACGAAAATCATTGGTGCGCATACCAATCGAAAAGGTCGCGCGCAAAAATTCGTCGATTCCGTCATTGGACAAAATCCCGGTTGGCAACGCTTCTTTCATGCGCTCAAATGATTCCAAAATCCCTGCTTTGCCAGCGCGCCGCACGTAACGATAGAGCGATGACGCGAACAAACCGGGTATCATTTTAAGCCGCGTGCCAAATTCTCTCCAGGCAGGCTTCATCAAGAGTTCGGGTTTGAAGAAATACGGCGTGTCGGATTCTGGCGTATCACTTTCAATAAAAATACGGCACATTTGATGAGGCGTAATGCCATTGGCCAAGGCCGAGGCAACGATGCCACCCGCACTAACGCCCACATAGATATCGGCGTTATTTAAATCCAAACCTTCAATTGACTCTTCAATTGCGGCCAAGGCACCAATTTCATACACGGCTCCCAATGGCCCACCACCCGCCAAAGCCAAGCCGATGCGTGGGCGACGGCGAGCTTTTTTACCCTTAAAGTCTAATATAGTGGCCATGATACGTCCTTTTTCAAAAAAAAAGGCCTATGCCAAATAAAGCACAAGCCTGTTTATCTTTGTTGCCGCCTGGAGCGGCATTCATCACATTATTCGTTAGCAGTCGGTGCTGCTTCAGCACTGCCAGCCGCTACCTGATCCGCTTTTTTGCTTGCAACCCGTTTAGGCGCGGCCTTGGTAGCTACAGCAGGTGCGGCTTTTTTGGCCGGGGCTTTCTTGGGTGCTACCGGACGCGGCATTGTCGCTTTCACAGCGGCAGGCGCTGCTTTTGCAACAACCTTAGTGGCTGTTTTGGCAGCAGGCGCGGCGGCTTTCGTTGCCTTCGGGGCTTCTGCCACATTCGACTTTTTGCCCGACAATTCTGCTACGGCCTTACTTAATTCTTCCACCCGTTGCGTCAACATCTGGATGTCTTTTTGGGTTGGCACGCCCATGCTGACCAAGGCGCGGGAAACCCGGTCTTCAAATACCTGTTCCAATTTATCCCACGAACCAGTTGCCTGCTTGCTGACGCCATCGGCCATTTTAGTGACCGTGCCTGTCACATCGGAAACCCGGTCTTCTGCCAATTTTTGCGTGCGCTTTTGCAAATCAGTGCCTTCCTTGACCAGCTTGGTAAAAACTTTACCACCTTCTTCCTGAGCCTTGGCAAATGCGCCCAAGCCAGCTTGCCAAATTTGCTGCGCAGAAGTGCGCACCGCATTGGCCAATTGTTTGTCGTCGGTCTTGCCTGTTGATTTTAATTTTTTTACCATTACCTGCTCCCAATATTTAAAACTGAAAAAGTCGGAACAACCGACGGGCATTCAATCATGCCATTGTAACGGCCAAATCTAGAGATGGGATTCTAAACGCAGGGCAATAATTGCACGTTCCTGAGCAATTCGTGGCGAAACGGAAACGCAAATCGCCGCTATCCATTGCTTATTTTTGCTTATTCTTGATTATTACGCCTGTCCCTGTAATATGGAGCGTTGTCGCAAAGATTGCTTATTGTGTGTTTTTATGGAGGAGAGTAACCATGCAGTATTTCATCACCGGAGCCACGGGCTTCATCGGTAAACGTCTGGTCAAAAAACTGCTGGAACGAAAAGGCAGTGTGGTGTACTTCCTGATGCGGGAGGGTAGCCGCGATAAACTACCGGGCTTGCTTGAATATTGGGGCACCACCAAAGCCAAGGCCATTCCGGTCTATGGCGATTTATGTAGCGCCAATCTTGGCATATCCAAAGACGATATCAAAAACTTGAAAGACAAGGTTGATCATTTCTTCCACCTGGCTGCCATTTATGACATGAAGGCAGGTGCCGAAGAACAAATGGAAGTCAATGTCGCGGGCACGCGCAATGCCATTGGCCTGGCTGCTGCCGTGAACGCCAAATGCTTCCACCATACCAGCTCGATTGTGGCAGCGGGTATGTATGAAGGCATTTTCCGCGAAGATATGTTTGAAGAAGCTGAAGGCCTCGATCAACCGTATTTTGCCACCAAGCATGAATCAGAAAAAATCGTGCGCGAAGAATGTAAAGTGCCTTGGCGCGTGTATCGCCCCGGTATGGTCGTGGGTGATTCCAAAACCGGGGAAATGGATAAAATCGACGGCCCCTACTATTTCTTCAAACTGATCCAGCGTATCCGCCAGGTCTTACCGCCATGGATGCCCACTATCGGGATCGAAGGTGGTCGCATCAATATTGTCCCCGTCGATTATGTGGTCAGTGCGATGGATCATATCGCGCATCAACCCAATCTGGATGGCAAAGCCTTCCACTTGACCGACCCTGAGCCTATGCGCGTGGGCGAGGTGCTCAACGTGCTATGCCGCGCAGCCCATGCGCCAACCATGAGCATTCGTATTAATGCCGCGCTGCTCGGTTTTGTTCCCAAAAGTGTCAAAAAAGGCTTGATGAGTTTGACCCCGGTGCGGCGCGTGATTGAAGCAATTATGAAAGACCTGGCACTGCCGGCGGAAGTGATGGGTTATGTCAACTACCCTACCCGCTTTGATAACCGCGATGCCGCCAACGCGCTCAAAGGTAGCGGCATTACCTGTCCGCCGCTTGAAAGCTATGCCGCACAAATTTGGGATTATTGGGAGCGCAATCTCGACCCGGATTTGTTCATCGACCGCACACTGCACGGCCAGGTTCGGGGTAAAGTGGTGTTGATTACGGGTGGTTCTTCCGGGATTGGCTTGGCCACGGCGCATAAAATGGCAGAAGCTGGCGCGATTACCATTATTTGCGGCCGCGATGAAGAAAAACTGGCTGAAGCGAAGAAGGAAATCAATGATCGCGGCTTTGAAGTCATCACCTATTCAATGGATGCGGCAGATATGGCCGATTGCGACCGTTTCGTTCAACTCCTGGTAGAAAACCATGGCGGGGTGGATGTATTGGTCAATAATGCGGGTCGTTCGATTCGGCGTGCGATTGAATCTTCGTATGACCGCTTCCACGACTTTGAGCGCACCATGCAACTCAATTACTTTGGTTGCCTGCGCCTGACCATGGGCTTGCTACCCAGCATGATCGCCAAAAAGCATGGCCATATCATCAATATTTCATCGATTGGGGTATTGACCAACGCACCGCGCTTCTCGGCCTATGTTGCTTCCAAAGCGGCATTGGAAGCATGGACCCGTTGTGCTTCGTCTGAATTGGCTGACCGTGGCATCAAGTTCACCACCATCAATATGCCATTGGTACGCACGCCCATGATTGCACCAACCAAGCTGTATCAAAACGTGCCAACTTTGTCGCCTGAAGATGCCGCCGAACTGATTGCCGAAGCGACGGTGTACAAACCGGTGCGGATTGCGACCAGAGTGGGTATTTTTGGTCAGGTATTGCATGCCTTGATGCCGCGCGTGGCGCAAACGGTGTTGAATACCACCTTCCGCATGTTCCCGGATTCGGATGCGGCCAAGGGCGATACCAGCAAGAAGCCAACGCAGTTATCAGCCGACCAAATGGCAATGCAGCAGTTGTTGAAGGGTGTTCACTTCTAAGCTATCGTTGCAAGGCAGTAGGTTCACAAACCTGCTGCCTTGGTACTCAACTCGCCTTCAATTTGGGCGTCGGCTTGCCCGTCAATTGCTTGGCCAAATCGCTCGCCAAACGCGAGGTGATGCCGTAAATCGATAATTGCGGATTGGCCCCGATGGAGGTCGGAAAAATCGAACCGTCATGCACCGACAGATTACTCAGCCCAAAATAGCGCCCATCCGGCCCCACCACCCCACGGCTGGCGTCAAACGCCATAGTACAACCGCCCATCACATGAGCCGACACCACACGCGCCTGGAAGGCCCGCAAAGGTAGCGCATTAATGGCTGACTGAGCTTGCGCCCACGAGGTGTACAGGGCAGCTTGCTCATGCAAGGGATACACTTGTTTGGCCCCTGCCGCAAATTGAATTTCCGCCATACTTAACCAGGAACGACGCACCCCATCCCAGACAAAATCAGTGATTGGGTAATCCAGCACGGCCGAACCATTACTGCGCAACTGCACTTTGCCACCGCTTGACTGCTCATTAAAGCCATCACGCAATAACGCCAAAGTCGCATGCATATGCGGGTATTGTTTCATTAAATCGGCATGAGCTTGGCCATAGCCACTCATGGTGGTGGCCAGCAGCAAGGGATGCAGCGGCGGCGCCTCGAGTTTATAGCCAATCGGGCCGTCTATCGGGGCCACACTGAGGAAGTGATCGGTGTAAATGGTTTGCGGTGCGCCGGCAAACGCATTCACTTCTTGCTCATACAGGGCTGCGGTAATGACGGTGGGATGTAAAAACGTGCGCGTACCCAATAAACGATTGGGATTAGGCACCTTCGAGCGCAGCAATAAGCCGGGCGAATTAATCGCGCCACCCGCTACCACAAAGTGTTTGGCACGCAACTTGATGCGCACCCCGGAAACGCTCAAACCATCGTCTTTCAGGGCCATGCACAGCAAATGATCGACTTTATCGCCTTTGAGCACCAGCCGTTCCGCCCGGGTGTGGGTAAGCAACTGCGCGCCACGCTCCAAGGCACTTGGAATCGTGGTCACCAACATTGATTGCTTGGCATTGGTCGGGCAACCCATGCCGCAATAACCTAAATCCCAACAGCCGCGCACATTGCGCATGATGGCCGCTGCCGGAATACCCAGGCGCGCCGCACCACGGCGTAACAAATCATTGTTTTCATTGGGTGGAGCCATCCAGGTGCTGACATTTAAACGCTCCTCCATCATTAAAAACCAAGGGGCCAATTCTTCAGAATTATAACTTTTCAAACCAAAATGCTGCACCCAGTAATCCAGCGTGGTATCGGGGGTACGAAAGCTTGAAGTCCAGTTCACGGTGGTTGAACCGCCAACGGTACGGCCCTGCAAAATATTGATGGCTTTATCAATCGTTTTACGCGCAGCCGATTCTTGATACAAGGTGGGATAAGCCTGCGCCTCACGCATTTTGAAGTCTTTGGATGACTTTAACGCGCCCTCTTCCACGATAATCACTTGCAACCCCGCCAGCGCCATGGTTTCCGCCGTCACGCCACCGCCTGCGCCACTGCCAATAATCACGACATCGGCTTCCAATTCCTGATCCTGACTTAAGGAACTGGCATCAATCACCTTCCACCCTTTGGCCAAACCCGCTTGAATCGGGTCGGGAATAACACTTGTTGTGGGCGCGATAGCGGCGCTAATTGCTGTATTTCTCATCCGTATTCCTTAAGCAAGCTATAAAACAATTGCAAATCATTGCAAATCATTGAAAAATGAGAGGTTTAACGTAACTCTTTAATGGGGCCGGGATAGCCGATGGAAGCCCAGGTCGATTCATCACCATACCAGGGGCCAATGACCAAATCATGCAAGGCCAGATAGCCTGATTGTAGCGTCGGTGAACGATGTCCGCGCCACGCTTGCAAAAAGGTGCGAATTTGTTCAGCGCGTGCTTGCGGCCACTCATCCGCAACACCCGCCAACCAGCGCCGCGCTGGCGCAGCGGCCAGTAAATTAAACAGGTCCGCCACTTCCTTTTGTGCAATCAGGGGTAAAGAACTGACGGCATCTTGTACATGCGTGATCGATTTTTGCACCGCAGCGGACAGCGCACCCGATTCGTTTGGCAGCGCCCCTTGCAAAAATACCGGAATCAACGCTGCCAACACCATTTTCGCGTTATCATCCAATATATATTTACCAGGGCCGAGGTCGGGGTGCAAGTGAGCGTCAATAATCTTATAGGTCGTACCTGCTGCCGCCAAAGCGGCGACACCCAATAAACCCTTTTTCAAAAACGAGCGACGTTGTGATTGGTTCTGCATGTGCTTGATTCCATGTTGTTTTCTTAAGTGTACTCGAAACATCCGCATTTTCATGAGAGCATTATAGAGTCTCGATTCTAAGTATTTCTGGTACAACGACAATATTATGAATAAAGTCGAACTTATCCGCCGCATGCGCGAGCAATTGGCCAATGTGATTGCTCAACGCCAACTGGCGAAACATCAAGCTAGCACTTTGGCCGCCCGCATGGCCTTAAAACGCTATCAATCGGCGCGTCTGGCACGCACGCATGCCGATTTGTTAGCAAATAACAACACTCACGCCGCCGCCGAGTTCTTTCTCGACGAATTATACGGTGCCCGTGACTTAACCCAGCGCGATGCCGACATCGAGCGCATCATCCCGACTCTGGAGCGTCTGATGCCCTACCATACGCTCGATACCATCGCCAATGCCATCACCCTTGATGCCTTATCGGAAAATATGGATGCGGTGATGGCAGATCAACTGGGCGAGCACTTCAGCGAAAGTGATTATATCGATGCCTTTCGCGATCTCACCAGTAGCCACGACCGCGAGCGTCAAATCGAGATGGTCAATGCGCTGGGTACATCACTTTGCCAACTGGTGCGTATTCCTTTTTTATCCACCACCTTGGTGGTGATGCGCGGCCCCGCCAGAATGGCTAAATTAGGTCATTTGCAAGGTTTTCTGGAACAAGGATTCACGACGTTCAAAGCAATGAAGCAACCGCAGGCCTTTGTGCAAACCATCGTACAACGCGAACTGCAAATTTCACGCAATATCTACGCGGGCAAGACCAAACCGTTTCAATTATGAAACACATCGGTCACCACGCTAAGGGCCACGCCGAATACGGGGCCGCGCAGATAAAATCTGACTGGCAATGCCACGCAAAATATTCACCTCCTCTTGCTCCAATTGGGTGCGAGAAAACAAGCGTTTTAAGCGTGGCATCAGTTTTTTGGGGTTGTCTGCATCTAAAAATTCGATGGCAATCAAAGCCTGCTCCAAATGCGCATACATGCCTTCAATTTGCTCCACGCTGGCCGTCTTGCCCTGAAAACCGATCATGGGTGCGATTTTGGTGGCATGGGTCGCCTGACTCACATAGCTCACATCGAGTGCGGCGAGCCGACATTCATACGCCAACACTTGCACCGCTTGCGCCAAATTGAGCGAAGAATAATCAGGATTAGCAGGAATATTAATCAAAGCCTGGCATTTTTCTACCACATCATTAGGCAAACCATAACGCTCGTTGCCAAATATCAACGCTGCTACCTGATCTGCGGCAATAAATGCTTCCTGAGTAATATGGGCCGCCAGTTCGCGCGCAGTGAGCACGGGCGGCGAGAATTCACGCAAGCGCGCACTCACTGCCGCAGCAAAATGAACGCCTTGTAAAGCCGCATCAATGGTATCGACAATGTGCACCTGTTGTAAAATATCTTGCGCGCCACTGGCAAAGGCAATGGCCTCCGGGTGGCTCAAGGCATCAGGAAAACGCGGCCTGAGCAAGACCAATTGCCCAAAGCCCATATTTTTAATGGCACGGGCGGCAGCACCAATATTGCCAGGATGGCTGGTTTCAACCAGAATAAATCGGGTTTGTTGAAAAACAGAGGTTTTGATTTTGGTCAGATTCATTTAAAATAGCGGCATTACGCGGTAAGTTCGGAAAATGGATGATGCGAGAAGCCCATTTCCCCTCCCGCATTGTTCTTTAACTGGTGCCTTGGATTATTGCATTTGTTGCACATACAAATCAGTAACATGAATCTGAGGCCGCTACACCGACATTTTAACGGAAGCTCTATGCACCCCATGCTCAATACTGCGGTTAAAGCCGCACGCCGTGGCGCGGCGATTATTAATCGCGCCTCGTTCGATACAGATCGTTTGCAAATCACGGAAAAGCAACATAAGGATTTTGCCACAGAAGTGGATCAAGCCGCTGAACAAGCGATTATTGAAATTTTGCTCAAAGCCTATCCCGACCACGCGATTTTGGCCGAAGAGTCGGGTGCGTCTGCCAATTTGCACGACGAAAACGAATATGTGTGGATCATCGACCCGATCGACGGCACCACCAATTTCATGCATGGCTTCCCGCACTACTGTATTTCGATTGCGCTACAACATCGCGGCGTCATTACCCAGGGCGTGATTTACGACCCGAACCGTAACGATTTATTTACCGCCACCAAGGGTAGCGGTGCCTACCTGAATGAAAAACGCCTGCGTGTCACCAAACACGACCGCCTTGCTAACGCACTGGTTTGTATCGGTTTTGCCAATCGTCCTGCGCAAACGCTGGATCAATACATGCAAATTCAACGCCTGCTGATAGAACGCGCGCAAAGCGTGCGCAATTTTGGCTCTGCGGCGCTCGATTTGGCGTATCTGGCCGCAGGCCGCATTGATGGTTTTTGCCTGAAAGGCTTAAAACCGTGGGATATTGCCGCAGGTGCCCTGATGGTGACCGAGGCGGGTGGTATCGTCGCCGATTTTATGGGTGAATCCAATTATTTGCATAAAGGCGACATTATTGCCGCCAGCCCCAAGATATTTAGCCAAATGCTCAATCTGCTCACCCCATTTGCCACCGTTGCCACCGTTGCCGCAGTTGCCGCAGTTGCCGCAGTTGCCTGATAACAAGATATTGAACCATGCCACGCTT
>CAMBDR010000109.1 GCA_945864765.1 Janthinobacterium lividum
GTCGATGATTTTGGACTTTTTGCAAAAATATGGTTCAGCCAGCCGGGAAGAGTTGGACAGCTTGATTTTAGACAAGCTTTCAGACGTGTTAGACGAGGTTCAGAAGAAGAACAAGATGCGAAATTTACTTCATGCCATGTCAAAACGCGACCAAACCATTGAAAAATCAGGAGGTTCTCAGAAAGGGCGCTGGGTAAGAGTGACGCTTCGTGATGGATAAATTTAGACAAGCTGGCATAAGTTTAGACAAGCTTTAGAAAAGGTTTAGACAAGCTTCCCAAATGCAAGCGCTTTTCATGCCCATATTGCACCCGCGCTGCTTGCCATCAGTTACAGCCCTTGGGCCATCACGGAAAACTGCTCAAGGTAGCATTGCCGCCACTGGTTGAATTACCTGGACTGTTGGTTGCATGGCTAATGCTGCCCTTGCCACCCAGCGCCGCGTTGATTTGTGCCGCCGAATGGCCACCTGCTGCGCACCTGTAGCCGTAGCGCCAGTTGGCGGCCATAACCGCTTTATAACCGCTTTGAATCCACATTACTCACAGACCCGCCCCAGAATTTGGTAGAATGACCCGTCACCCAACCCAGGACGCATGCCATGAACGAAAAAGATTTGCTCGACCTGAAAAACGCCGTCCTGCTGCTGGAACACCCCAGCCTTGGCTCACGCATTGCCGACGTGATCGGCTCCCCGGTTGAAAAGGCGATTGCGTTCTTACCCAACAATGCCACCAACAGCATTGCCACGGTGGCGCAAAAGGCGATTCACGGCGCGTTAAAACTGGCGCTGAAAACCCTGACCTGGCACTACCCGCAATCTGCTACCCCACCGCCACAGGCATCCAACTGGTGGCATATGGCCGCATCGGCTACCACCGGAGCCATAGGCGGCGCGTTTGGCTTAGCTGCGCTCTCGGTCGAACTTCCGGTTTCCACCACCATCATGCTGCGCTCAATCGCGGATGTGGCGCGTAGCGAAGGCGCGGATATGCAAGACTTGCAAACCCAACTGGAATGCGTACAAGTGCTGGCCTTTGGTGGCCCCGCTTCCAGCGACGACGCCGCCGAGGTCGGCTACTTCATGGCGCGTGAGGCCATGGCCAAGGCCGTCTCCGAAGCAGCAAGCTATCTGGCCAAACATGGCTTGCAAACCGAAGCCGCCCCGGCTGTGGTGCGTTTGATACTCCGAATCGCCGAGCGCTACTCAATCTCCGTCACCGAAAAAGCCGCCGCTCAACTGGTGCCTATCGTTGGCGGCATCGGCGGCGCACTGATTAATACCATTTTTATCGACCATTTTCAAAGCATTGCACGCGGCCACTTCACGGTACGCCGCCTGGAAAAGAAATATTCTCCGCAACTGGTGCAAGAAAAATATATTGAGTGCAAACTTGCTCTCAGTTAAGGGGCGCAGTTAAAGGTCGCAGTTAAAGGTCGCAGTTAAATGTCGCAGTTAAAGGTATATCATTCAAGCTTTTTTTCAGCTTGAATTGATGGGGTAAAAATTTCGTGTTATTCTGCTTTGCATCTCTCTTAATAACCGAAACCCGAGGTGAATTCATGGCAATTACGCTTAATAAAGGTGGCAATGTTTCTTTAACGAAAAACCAGCCCGCGCTGAAAAATATTTTGGTGGGTTTGGGCTGGGAAGCGCGCTCAACCAATGGTTCGGCGTTTGATCTGGATGCCAGCGCTTTTTTGCTGGCAGAAACAGGTCAAGTACGCGGCGATGATGACTTTATTTTCTACAACCAACTTAAATCCCCTTGCGGTGCCATCGAGCATACCGGTGATAACCGTACTGGCGATGGCGATGGCGATGATGAATCGATCAAGATTAAGCTCGATCAAGTCGCACCCACCATACGCCGCATCGTGGTTTGCGTCACCATTCACGACGGCACCAATCGTAAGCAAAGTTTTGGTCAGGTCAGTGATGCATTCATGCGCATCGTCAATGCCGACACCAATGAAGAAATCGTGCGCTTTGATCTGTCTGAAGATTACAGCACCGAAACGGCCATGATATTTGGTGAAGTGTATCGTCATAACGACGAATGGAAGTTTAAAGCCGTGGGCCAAGGTTTTGCCGGTGGCCTGGATGCAATGTGCAAACAGTTTGGTATCGTTGTTTCTTAAAAGGAGCTTGACATGGCAGTGACACTCAAAAAAGGGCAGGGCGTTAGCCTGAAGAAGAATGAAAATGATCTCGATACCGTCACCATTGGCCTCGGTTGGGATATGGCCGAAGAAAAGAAAGGCTTCCTGGGTAGCCTGTTTGGCAAAAAAGAAGAAGAATACGATCTGGATGTGATCGCTTTCTTGTGCGATGGCAATGGCAAAGTGCAAAATCTGGGTGATCAAAAAGATGGCCGCCCGACTTTGATCAACGGCGATATCGTGTTTTTTAACAACATGCGCCATAGCTCGGGCCAGATCTGGAGTACCGGCGACAATCGCACCGGCGCAGGGAATGGCGACGATGAACAACTGATCGTCAAACTCAATGGCATGCCGGAGCAGTATAAAAAGATTGTCTTCATCGTACAAATTTACGGTGGCGCGCAAAAAGGGCAAAACTTCGGTAAGGTGAAAAATGCGTTCATTCGCGCGGAAGATGGCAAAGGGCGCGAAATGGTGCGCTTTGATTTGTCCGGCGGCGCGCAATATGCCAATTGCCATTCGATGCTGTTTGCCGAATTGGTGCGTGAATCCGGCGGTTGGCAATTTAATGCCATTGGCTCACCCTCGCCAGCGGACTCCTTCGTGGAGTGGCTCAAGCAATACGTCTAAGGATGCATGATGAGTACGCGTCGGCTACCGGTTTACCTGCTTCTCGATACCTCCGGCTCCATGCGCGGGGAACCCATTCATTCGGTTAATACGGGCCTGAAGGCAATGCTCAGCGCCTTGCGCCAAGACCCGTATGCGCTGGAGTCTGTGCATCTGTCCATCATCACCTTTGATATGGAGGCGCGTGAATACCTGCCCCTGACGCCCTTGGATCAAGTGCAACTGGACGATATCGTGGTGCCCGATTCCGGGGCCACGTTTATGGGTGCGGCGCTGGAATTGCTGGTGGCGCTGGTGGATCGGGACTTACATAAATCCAGCCCCGATCTAAAGGGCGACTGGCGGCCGCTGATGTTTTTAATGACCGATGGCAGCCCTTCCGATACCCAGGCCTTTCGGCATGCGGTGCTTGAGGTCAAGCAGCGCAATTTTGCCAGCATTATCGCCTGTGCTGCCGGGCCCAAAGCCAAACAATCGTTTTTGCTGGAGTTGACCGAGCGCGTGGTGAGCCTGGATACCATGGATAGCGCCACCTTTTCGGGCTTTTTCAAATGGATCTCGGCCAGCGTGGCAAGCGGTTCCAGTAGTGTCGGTTTGAGTGCTGCCGCTACCTTGCCACCACCACCGCCGGAAATTCAATTGGTGCTGTAATGCGTGTTGCAACCATTCCCCCTTTTTTTATTGGTGTTTTCTTTTTTTGAACGGAGCATACCATGCGCAGGCTTCCCGTATTTTTTGTCCTTGATTGCTCCGAGTCGATGGCGGGCGATAATCTGAATAAAATGGAACAAGGCTTGCAAGCCATTGTGCGTAGCTTGCGTACCGACCCGCATGCGCTGGAGACGGTGCATATTTCGGTGGTGGCCTTTGCCGGCATTGCGCAAACCGTGGTGCCCTTGGTGGAATTGGTATCGTTTTATCCGCCACGCCTGCCACTGGGCGGCGGCACCAGTTTGGGGCTGGCCTTAACCACCTTGATGGATGAAATCGATCGTTCGGTGGTCAAAACCACAATCGAGCGCAAGGGCGACTGGAAGCCGATTGTGTATCTGTTCACCGATGGCCGCCCGACCGACAACCCGGATGCCGCGATTGAGCGCTGGAATACCGATTACGCCAAAAAAGCCAGCCTCATCGCCGTGGGCCTGGGCGCGGCCGCCGACTTTGCCACCCTGCGCCGGGTTAGCGAGAATGTGATTGCGTTTGAAGACAGCCACGAAGACGACTTTAAAAAATTCATCAACTGGGTGACCGCATCGGTGGCGGCGCAAAGTAAAAGCGTGGCCGAAGGCGTGGATGGTAGCAAAGCGGGCTTGCCAATACTCGACCCGACCGTGATGCGGCTGTTGAAAAATCCCCCTTCCAAAGCGGCGGATGAAAGCTGCGTTACCCTGGTTGGGCGCTGCAATAAGAGTGGTAAGCCGTATATGATGAAATATGACCGCTTAAGCCGCGAGCTGGCCACCAGCGACTTCAAGGTGCAAGTGCCTTACCAGTTGAGCGGTTGCTATGCGCTGGATGAATCGTATTTTGTCTGGACCGATACGCGCCAGAGCGATTTGAAAGTCAATACCGCAGAACTGGTCGGCACCCCCGGCTGCCCGCATTGCGGCAATATCAGCGCGTTTGCGGCTTGCTCTTGCGGCAAATTATTGTGCGTCAACGGGCCGGAACCGGTCACCTGCCCATGGTGCAAACGGTGTGTTGCCTTTGGTCGTTCGGAAGATGGCAGCAGCCATGAATTTGATGTCGGTCGCGGACGGGGATGATCATGAATTATTCGTTTCACAAGGTGTTTTTTCGCGTGCCCAATGCCAAGGTGGGGCAAGTCTATCAAGGCGTGTTCAAGGTGCAGGGTTTGGAGGCCGGGCAAAGCGCGCGCTTGCGCAATTTGCTGCTGCCGCCAGAATTGGGCCTGGTGTTTGATGAAGCGCAGCAAAGCCTGCTCGGCACGCCGCTGGTGGCGGGGGAATATGAGCTGGCGCTGGAATGGTCGTCTGACGATAAAGTTTGGCAAGACGGTAAGTGCCCGCTGATTGTAATTGCCGACCCGCGCAGTTTGTGGAAGGTGCTGGAGCCGCCCTTTGACGCGCCTTACCCCAAGCCCCATAGCGCTGCGCAGCAGTTGGCGGGTGGCCAGTTGCTGGCCGCGAGCCGACGCGGGCGCTCGCACGAGCATGCGGGCAGCTTTCGCGATGACGATTTTTTTCTGGCGCAGGATGCGCAGGATTCGCAGGATTCGCAGGAGTTGGTATCCGGCTGGAGCGTGTTGCTGGTGGCCGATGGTGCCGGTAGCGCCCAATGCTCGCGCGAGGGCGCGCGGCTGGCGGTGCAGATGGCGGGGGAATATTTGCGCCAAAAACTGGCCCCATCCGGTGCGCTGGATCAGGAACTAACGCGCTTGCTGGCCGATTCGGATCTGGCCGATTCTGACCTGGCCAGCCGCAACGCTGCGCTGGAACCAATCTTTCAAACCCTGTTTGCCGATGCGGCCAAGTGCGCGCTGGACGCCATTGAACAAGAAGCCCAGGCGAATCAGCGTGTGGTGCGCGACTTTGCCACCACGCTGTTGGCCGCTTGCGTCAAGCAGCAAGGGGCGCAAACCTGGGTCGCCAGTTTTTGGATCGGCGATGGCGCGATAGCCGCTTACGGCCCACGCGGTAATGTGGTGTTGATGGGGACACCCGATAGTGGCGAATATGCGGGCCAAACCCGCTTTTTGGATCGTGCTTGCCTGGCTGCGGGACCGAACCCGGCAAATTCTGCATCCAACCCACCTGCATTCACCAGCCGGGTTGCGATTGCGTGCCTGACCGATTTGAGCGCCGTGTTTTTAATGACCGATGGCGTTTCCGATCCGCGCTTTGAAACCGATAAAGGCTTGCAAGATGGCAGCAAATGGGACGCCTTGTGGGATGACCTGGCCCCGTTATTAGCGCAGCAAGCGCAGCAGCAAGCGCAGCAAAGCTTGCTGGAATGGTTGCATTTCTTTACCCCCGGCCACCATGATGACCGCACCCTTGCCATATGGCGCTCAGCCGCTGCAATGGGTGGAGCAGCAGCATGAGCGGCAATATCATTCGTTGCCAAACCACGGACGGCCAAACGGTGGAATTTGTCGATGACATTATCGGCTCCGGTGCCATGAAGGACGTGTACTTTTCGCCCGACAAATCGTATGTGGTGGCCTTTTACAAAACGCCGCAAGATGCCGCTGCCAAAGAGCGCTTGCAAATGATCACAGGTAAATATCGCGAGGGGATTTTTAATCAGGCCGGGGGCGAGTATTGGCAAAACCTGTTTTGCTGGCCCACTGCCATGCTCGAATATAACGGTAAGCTGGGTTTGGTGGCACCCACTTATCCGGCCCATTTTTTCTTTGAATTTGGTTCGCAAAATAACGATATGTTGGCCATTAAGGGCAAAGAAAAAGAAGGTAAATGGTTTGCCGCCGCCAACTTGCGCGCGCGCTTTATCGACCCGCGTGAGCTGGGCACCTGGCTCAATCATTTAAAAGTATGCGTGTTGCTGGCGCGTGCGGCGCGGCGCATGCATATGGCGGGTTTGGCGCATTCTGACCTGTCGTATAAAAACGTATTGGTCGATCCGGCCCATGGTTTTGCCTGCGTGATTGATGTTGATGGTTTGGTGGTGCCCGGTAAATATCCGCCGGACGTGGTTGGCACGCCCGACTTTATCGCCCCCGAAGTGGTGGCCAGCAGCCATTTGGCCAAGGGTGACCCGGCGCGTAAATTACCGCGTGCCGAAACCGATTTGCACGCCTTGGCGGTGTTGATTTATATGTATTTGCTGTACCGCCATCCGCTGCGCGGTGGCAAGGTGCATGATATCGATGACGAACAGCGCGACGAAGCCTTGGCCATGGGCGAAAACGCCTTGTTTGTTGAACACCCGCACGACGCCAGCAACCGCATCCGCGTGGCCGAGGTTAAAGTCACCGAATTGCCTTGGGCTGATACGGAGCAAATTCCCTACACGGTTACCGGCCCGTATTTAAGCCCCTTGTTTGAGCGCGCCTTCATCACCGCCTTGCACCAGCCCAATCAACGCCCCAGCGCCAATGAATGGGAAACCGCGCTGGTCAAAACGGCGGATTTGGTACAACCTTGCCACAATGCGCAGTGTGGGCAACAGTGGTATGTGTTCGATAATTCCACCCGGCCGTGCTGCCCGTTTTGCAAAACCCCGTATCGCGGCAAATTACCGGTGTTGAATTTGTATTCCTCGCGTCAGGCCGGGCAATTTCGGCCGGATAACCACAGGTTGATGGTGTGGACCGGGCAATCCTTGTTTGCCTGGCATGCCAACAGCTTGATCGTACCCAATGAAAAGCTGGGCGATGAGCAAAAAAAGCGGGTTGGGTATTTTGTTTTGCACGGCGGTAGTTGGTGGTTGGTGAATGAAGGCTTGCCGCAGATGATGAATGCGGCCAATAAAACCCTGGTGCCGATTGGGGAGAAGATAGAATTAGTGGATGGCGGGCAGATTTTGCTGGATAAAAATGAGGGTGGGCGGCTGTTGTTGGTGCAGATGGTGGATGGCGAATGAAGCCACATTCGATTTTTTTGGACACCGCGCTTGCGCAATCACCTTGAACATCAACCGGAGGCACAATGAAACTCATCACGATAATGGCGGTACTGGCACTACTGGCACTGACACTATTGACGGCCTGTAGCTCAGTCAAACTGGTCAGTGCCTATGATGAAGTCATCGATAAAGGCATGATGGAATTTGCCGAACAACTCAATACCCATATCAAAAATATGGCGGAACTGGGTGGCAAGCCCGAGGGCAGTTATGATGCCACCTTCCAGATTTATAATGGTTTGGAATCCAAATTAGACGTGTTAATTGCGCGTTCGGCGGCGGCTTCCGAAGGCAGCGCCTGCAAGCTCGAAACCAAAGTATTCCAACGCATATCGCTCATTTTGAAAAATAACGGGCCTGCCGAATTAAAGTCTGACAGCAGTGCCAGCCCGGCCAGCGCCAGCGCTTGCAACGAGCGCCTGCTGCTACTGGTGAAAGATCAACTCACTACCATTCGCACCATCCACAAGCTGGCGGATAAATGCGGTGGTATATCCTGCATTCGGCCTGCCACCGCCAAAGATGCGATGGCGATAGCGAATCAGTCGATCACGGCGGCGGCGGTGGTGGAAGCGGCCAAAAAACAACCCTGAGGAGAAATAATCATGTCAATCGGTGTCGATGCAATTTTCTCCAAAATATTGGAAGCGGCGCAAAACGAATTCAAAGGTCAATGGGACGTGGTAAAAGACTATGCCCCGGCCGAATTCAAGAAAATGGCGCAACAACTTGAAAGTATTGCTGACAATGTCGCCAAATATGAACTGGATCAAAGCCAGGGTTATTCGCCAGAAACTGGCAAGCTGCTGTTCCAAATGCAAAAAACCGCCTGCGAATCGGTGTTTGTGGCTATCACTCAATTAACTTTGCTGGCAGTGCAAAAAGCGATTAATGCCATTTTGGACGTGCTCAAAAAAGAATTCGGCGGTGTGTTGGCGCTGGTGTTGTAGTGCCATTTGCCATGGCGAGTCGTTGGCTTATCGCCGTTGTGTTGGTAGGGTATGGGGGAATAAATGCAAGATGCAACTGAAAAAATCCGGGCACTAATGCGGCGAACTTCGCGTCGCTTGTTGAATATGTATTTTCCCAATGGCGACGAACCGGCGGCGGGATTTTTAGTCAACCATATTGAAGCGCACGAACATGTATCGAAGGATTTTACTTACATCGTGACGGTGCTGTCGGATACCCTCAATATTGAACTCACCGACGTGCAGGGGCGTATGGTGTGCGTTGAATTGATGCGTGAGACGGGCAAGCCGCGTTACTTTAACGGTATTTGTTTTGAATTTGGCTTGCAGCGTGTTGAAAACGGTATGGCCGTTTACCAAATGGTATTGCGCCCGTGGCTGGCCTTGCTCAATCTGCGCAGCAACCACTATCTGTTTCACAATATCAGGGTTTCAGACCAAACCAAGCAGTTGTTTGATACCACGGGTTTGTCACGCTACGAATTTCAAATCCAGGGCTTTGACCCGTACCGCACCTTCTCCTGCCAGTACGACGAAACCGATTACAACTACCTGCATCGGCGCTGGGAAGAAATGGGGTGGCACTATTGGTATGAGCACAAGCTCAAAAGCCATACCCTCATCCTCAGCGATAGCTCGACCAGTGCCGAACCCATTGATGGCAGAAGCAGCATTGCATGGCACCATAGTGGTGGCTCCAATAAAGAGGATAAAATTTCTAATTGGGCACCCAGACGCAAGCTGGTTTCGGGCAAGGTTGGTCTGGCGAGCTTTGACTTTAAACGCCCCTCGCCCGAGCTGGCTGGCAATACCAGCGATAATGAACAAGGGCCAGTGTACCCGGCTGAAGTGTACCATTACCAGGAGTTATACGGCTTCAAGCAATATCGTGATGGTAAAACCATTGCGCAGCGGCGCATGGAGCAAATTGATAGCGAGAGCTACGTCATTCACGCCAAGGCCA
>CAMBDR010000110.1 GCA_945864765.1 Janthinobacterium lividum
TGGGTTTTGACCCAATCGAGTTTAAAACGATTCGGTGCGGCAATGCGCAACTTGTTCTGCTCAAGGTCGAGCGGAACCAGCGGGGCGATCCAGGCGTTAAATTGTTGCTGTGTGAGTTCCAGTTCCAGTTGGGCGGAACAGGCTCGCCAAAAATTTTCCATGTGTCTTTAATGTGAAGGGTGTGGGGTAAGCGTTTCAAATCATGACAGATTCATGATTCGCCACACGCAGCCGATATTTTACTCTTGCTTGGGGGAGTTATCCACAGGATACAAGGGTTTTTTTCAATTCAATGCGTGCAGACTACACATTCGACCAACAAAAAACTGTTGACAAGGTGGGGTGAAATGCTGTCTAATCTCGGGTTCTGCGGATGCCATGCTGAATTTGTGGCGTGGGCGTGCGCGCCGTTGCAGTAAACTAGCGTCGTGTAGTTTGACCCGATTTATTATTGTTGCTCTATTAGCGAGACCACCATGAAACGTACTTATCAACCTTCCGTCGTGCGCCGTAAGCGTACTCACGGCTTCCGCGCTCGTATGGCCACCCGTGGCGGCCGCGCCGTGCTTAATGCACGTCGTGCCAAAGGCCGTAAACGTTTGGCTGTGTAATTCCAACAGCATTGGTATTGCCAGAAAATTGTGTGACTGAGCATTGCGCAGGTGAAGCTTCCCAAGAAGCCCCGCAACGGGTTTCACAGGATTTCGCCCGCAAACGGCGCATCGTTAAAGCGGATGAGTTTTCATCCGCTTTTCGTTTGCGTCCGTCGCAACGTACCGCCCATTTTGTCTTGTATGTCAGGCCAAATCACTTGCAACAGGCACGCTTGGGCGTGGTGGTTGCCAAGCGTTTTGCGCCGCGTGCGGTCACGCGCAATACCATCAAACGTCTTACCCGAGAGCTTTTTCGGATGTCCCGTTTGCCTGCCATCGATTGTGTGGTGCGCTTATCGGGCCCGGTTAACAGCAAGACCGGGCCAGCGACCAACAGCGCTTTGAAAGCGGTGCTGCGGGTCGAATTGGCACGTCTGTTCGCGGCGCAAGTGCGGCTGGGGGCGTCGGCATGAAAACGATTCTCACTTTCTTGTTGCGTGCTTATCAATTAGTGCTCAGTCCTTTACTTGGGCCAAAATGCCGTTTTTTTCCAACTTGCTCCAATTATGCACTTGAAGCGTTGCGGGTGCATGGTGCTGCCAAGGGCAGTTGGCTGGCCACTAAACGTGTTTGTAAATGCCATCCGTGGCATCCGGGGGGCGTCGATCTTGTGCCAGAAGCCCCACATTCATCAACCGAATCTGGTTGCAACCACTCCTGATTACTACGCCAATGGATATTAAACGTAACGTCCTATGGGTTATTTTCTGCACCTCACTGTTTCTGTTATGGAACCAATGGATGATTTCGCAGGGCAACCCCTCCTTTTTCGATGCGCCCAAGCCTGAGGTGCGCAATGCAACTAAAGCAACTGATAAAGCAACCGATCTTCCACCATCTGCAACAGCCCGCGTGCCGACATCCGCTTCCGGTGCCGCCACGACTGCGCTCACGGTGCCTGTGAATGGGCAAAATGTGGTGCTCAAGGGTGAAATTATCAGCATTGAAACTGATGTCTATAAAATTGATATCGATACCCTCGGTGGTGAATTGAAGCGTCTTGAGTTGCTAAAGTTCAAGGATGGCGTGGATGTCAAAAAGAATCAGGTGCTGTTTGAACAGACGGCGCAACATACTTATCTGGCGCAAACCGGCTTGATTGGTGGCGCTGATTTCCCGAATCATAAATCCCTGTTTGTGGCCAACCCAGGGGCGCGCAAGCTGGTTGATGGAAGCAATGAAGTGCAACTGGTACGGGAAGCCGTGCAGGGTGGCGTTAAGCTGACCAAGACGTATACGTTTAACCGGGGTGATTATAATATTGGCATGTTGCATCAGATTCATAACCTCGGTAGTGTGCCGATCACACCGACTTTGTATGCGCAACTGGTGCATGATGGTAATCCCCCACCCGAGGATAACTTCTTCATGAGCAGCTATACCGGCCCTTCCGTGTTTACCCCTGAGAAGAAGTTTGAAAAGCTGAAGTTTGAAGACATCGAAAAATTTGATGCCAGGGCCAAAAACCTGGGGCCGGGCAAAACGCAGGAGCCTTTACATCAAATCACCTCAGACAGTGGTTGGGTCGCGCTTGTGCAGCATTTCTTTGTTTCTGCCATCGTGCCAAAGGAACAGGTTAAGCGAGAAATTTATACCGAAAAAGTCGATACAAATTTGTATCGGGTAGGCTATCGTTTGCCTATGGCGGCGATAGCGCCGGGTGGTAGTCATAAGGCCGATCTGCGCATGTATTCCGGCCCACAAATTCACAGCTTGTTGGAGAAGTCCGCGCCAGAGCTTGATTTGGTCAAGGATTATAATGTCCTCACGGTGATTGCCAAACCCATGTTTGCGGTCATGGACTTTATGCACGGCTATCTGGGTAACTGGGGTTGGACCATTATCGCCTTCACGATTGCCATCAAGTTGTTATTCTTCCCCTTGTCGGCCGCAGGTTACCGCAGCATGGCAAAAATGAAAGTGGTCACGCCGAAAATGACGGAGATTCGCGAACGTCATAAAAATGATCCGGCCAAAATGAACCAAGCCATGATGGAGTTGTATAAAACCGAAAAAATCAACCCGCTCGGCGGCTGCTTCCCTATCCTGATCCAAATGCCGGTGTTTTTGGCCTTGTATTGGGTGTTGCAAGCGAGTGTGGAAATTCGCAATGCGCCGTGGATAGGCTGGATTCACGATCTGGCCGCACCTGACCCATGGTATATCTTGCCAGTGTTATATGCAGCTTCGATGTTTGCTACTAGTAAACTCAATCCGCCACCCGCCGACCCCATGCAAGCGAAGATGATGTTGTATATGCCGCTGGTATTTTCAGTGATGTTCTTCTTCTTCCCGTCCGGCTTGGTATTATATTGGGTAGTGAATAATTTACTGTCCTTGGCCCAGCAATATGTCATTACAAAAAAATATGCGGTGCCCGAAGCAAAAAAATAATGTGAGGTGAATTTTATGAATCTTGATACGTCTGCCATTGTTGCCATTGCCACTGCCCCCGGCCGCGGTGGCATTGGTGTGGTGCGGATTTCGGGCAAGGATTTGAGCGGCATCACTGCCGCTTTATTCGGCGCGACGCCGTTACGTCCACGCCACGCCTATTTTTTACCGTTTAAAAATGAAGATGGCAGCCTGATCGATCAAGGCATCGTGTTGTATTTTAAGGGGCCGCATTCGTATACGGGTGAAGACGTGTTGGAATTGCAAGGCCACGGCGGCCCGGTGGTCATGCAATTATTACTTTCACGTTGTTTGGAGGCGGGTGATGCCTTTGGATTGCGCATGGCCGAACCGGGCGAATTTACCCGCCGTGCTTACCTGAACGACAAGCTTGATCTGGCGCAAGCCGAAGCGGTGGCCGATTTGATCGATGCCTCCACCGAAGCGGCTGCCAAATCGGCTTCGCTCTCGCTGGCGGGGGTGTTTTCGCAAAAAATTCAAGGTTTGGTGCAGCAAGTGGTTAGCTTGCGCATGTTGGTCGAAGCCACACTCGACTTTCCCGAAGAAGAAATCGACTTCTTAAAAAAATCCGATGCAATGGGGCAATTGCAAACCATTCTGGAGAGTCTCCAACAAGTATTTGCGCAAGCGGTGCAAGGCGCGTTGCTGCGTGATGGGTTGAACGTGGTGTTGGCGGGGCAAGCCAACGTCGGTAAGTCATCACTGTTAAATGTCTTGGCGGGTTCCGATGTGGCGATTGTGACACCCATTGCTGGCACCACCCGCGATAAAATTGTCGAAACGATTCAGATTAATGGCATTCCACTTAATTTGATTGATACTGCGGGTATTCGTCACGCCTATGACGTGGGCGATGAAGTGGAACGTATCGGCATAGAGCGTACCTGGCAAGAAGTGGAAAAGGCCGATGTGATTTTACACTTGATGGACGCCAGTCGCGGCCCCACCCGTGCCGATGATGACATCGTGGAACGCTTTCCGGATGATGTGCCAGTTATTCGGGTCTGGAATAAAATTGATTTGTCTGGCCACAAGCCCAGTGTCGATATCATGCCCGATGCGACCCATATTTATATGTCAGCCGAGTTGGGCCTTGGCATTGATTTGTTGCGTGATGAATTGATGCGCCTGGCAGGTTGGCAGCAAACCGGGGAGTCGGTGTGTTTGGCGCGCGAGCGGCACTTGGTGGCTTTGCGCGCAGCGTATCAGTTCTTGCAAAAAGCGCAGACGCATGCCGAACAAAACGACCAGGCACTTGATTTGTTTGCCGAAGAATTACGGCTGGCGCAAGAACGGCTCTCCAGCATTACGGGCGAATTTTCTTCTGATGATTTATTGGGCGTGATTTTTAGTCGGTTTTGTATTGGTAAGTAAGGCTGGCGTGGTGGCTTAATGGTTTAGTGGCTGGATTGGTGCGATGACTCAGTGATGATTTGATTGAGTGCAATATCGTGCGGCCCTGGGCTAAATTCCGTTGCCAGGCATTGGTAGGCGATACCCACGCTGATGGTGGGTGCGCTTGCTGCAGCTAAAGTGCGATCATAAAACCCCCCCCCATAACCCAGCCGATAAGCTGCGGCATTAAAGCCAACACACGGAATTAAAATAAATTGCGGCAGGGTTTCCCATTCCGGGGTGGCGGGCACGTTGATGCCAAATTGGTCACGGCTCATGACGGTGTCCGGCTGCCAGCGTGCAAATCGTAATGGCGCATGCGCTTGCACTACCATGGGCAGGCATAAGGCAATGCCCGCCTGATGCAACTGTAAAAACGTCGCGCTTAAGTCGGGTTCACCTCGTATCGGTGCGTAAATCCCCAATTTATCCACGTGCAATTGTTGGCACAACGCGAGCACCTGCTGGCCAATCAACGCATCCCATTGTGAACGTAACGGCGCTGCGATGCCACGGCGTCGCGCCAGTAAATCGCGGCGCAATGCAACTTTATTAATGTCATGGGGTCTGATTGAACACTCTGTTGTGTCCGGGGCTGTTGTTGGCGCACGATGAGTCATATAATGAACGCTAATAATGAATGCAACGACGAAAATGTCAGTTTACCTTGAATTGAGAGTGTGATCGTGAAAATCTGGAACCTACCTAAAAATTGGCTGCTGCCAACTGTATTGCTATGCGCCAGCTTGGTCGTCACGGGCACGGGTCAAGCCAAACCTGTCTCAGCCAGGGTGCCACTCAATCGTGGCACGACTTTGGATGATAGTTTTATCTCGCTACGTTCAGCCGCATTGCATGGCGACCTGCCAACCAGTAAGCGGTTGGTAGCGCAACTGGCCGATTATGAAATTCCCTCCTATGTTGAGTATTATCGTTTGCGTGCCAATATTCGCGCCGCTTCGGTTAGCGACATTCGCGACTTTTTAAGTCGCTACGATGGCAGCGCCATTGCCGACCGTCTGCGCAACGATTGGCTGCTCGACCTTGGTTTGCGGCGCGATTGGGCAGGTTTTGATGAGCAATTCCCCAAGTTTGCCGTGGCCGACGATACCCAGGTCAAATGTTATGCCCTGCTGTCGAAGGCGCTGAAAGGGCGCTTGGTGGCACCTGCGGCACGCGAGTTATTGCAAAACCCCAAAGAATATGGCGAAGCCTGCATCACCCTGATTGCCACCTTGGCCGAACAACAGCAATTGAATCTGGAAGAATTGTGGCAGCAAGTGCGGCTCGCGGCAGAGCTCAATGCCTTTGGCACAGCACGCCAGATTGCTGCCATTTTGGATGTGTCGGATAAAGCCGTGCTGCAAGCACTGGATAGCCCAAGCCGAACCGTCGCGCGCGGGCCGGGCGCAGGCCGGGTCGATCATGAATTGTATGTACTGGCTTTAGGCCGCTTGGCACGCAGTGGTGGCAGTAGTTCTGCGGCGCAAAATTTGCAAGAGTTGGGGGGCAAATTGCCTGGCAGCGTGAAGGCGCAAGCGTGGGCGCAATTGGCTTTGCCAGCGGCGATTAATTTGGCCCCGGAAGCGGCGGAATATTGGAATCGCACCCAGGGCGCGCTGCTCTCAACGGAAGGTTATCAATGGCGCGTGCGCAGTGCCTTGCGTATTGGTGACTGGAAACAGGTCAAAGCGGCAATTGAAGCGATGCCGCCTGCCTTACGTAGCGATGCCGCGTGGGTGTATTGGTATGCGCGTGCGCTCAAGCAGCACGACGGCGCGCAGGCGGCGCAGGCGCAATGGCAGTCGATTGCGGGTCAAACCAATTTTTACGGCCAGTTGGCGCTGGAAGAATTAGGCCAAAAAATCACCATCCCCACGCCCGCAGCAGCTTTGAGTCCGGCTGAAATGAGCGCGATCCGTGCCAACAAGGGTTTTCAGCGCGCCATGAAGTTTTTTGCGCTGGGCTTGCGCTTTGAAGGCACGCGCGAATGGAATTGGGAATTGCGTCAATTCAGTGAGCGCGAACACTTGGCCGCAGCCGAACTGGCGCGTGAAAATAATATCCTTGATCGCATGGTCAATACCTCGGATCGTACCAAAACCGAGTTTGATTTCACCCAGCGCTTTCCCTCACCGCATAACGACATCATGCAAGTGAACACCCAAACCCTGGGCCTGGACAAGGCCTGGGTGTATGGTTTGATTCGGCAAGAATCGCGCTTTATCTTAAATGCGCGTTCTACCGTTGGGGCTTCCGGTTTGATGCAATTAATGCCCGCGACCGCACGCTTTGTGGCGCAAAAAATCGGGTTAAATGGGTTTGTGCCGGATCAAGTCAACGATATCCGCACCAATATTTTGCTCGGCACTAATTATTTGAATATGGTACTGGGTAATCTGGATGGTTCGCAAACACTGGCCACAGCGGCGTATAATGCCGGGCCGGGGCGACCCCGTACCTGGCGTTCCAGCTTGACACGTCCGGTTGAAGGTGCCATTTTCGCAGAAACCATTCCCTTCACCGAAACTCGCGGCTATGTCAAAAATGTGTTATCGAATGCGACCTATTATGCTGCCCTGTTTGAGAATCAACCGCAATCGCTCAAGGCGCGCCTTGGGATGGTGGGGCCGAAAGGCGTGGCCTTGGCCGAGGTGCGCTGAGAGCGCAGGGTGCATCATCGGAGAATGTTAGATTGGTGATATTGGTAAGATTGGAGTATTGAATGGAATTAACCGAACTGGATGTAACCTTGGCGCATACCCTGGATGTGGCAGAAAAAACCGGATTGACGCTGGTCATCGGGAATAAAAACTATTCATCCTGGTCGATGCGGCCCTGGGTGGTGATGACCGCGTTTGGCATCCCCTTTCACGAGGTGCGCATTTTGTTGGATCAAGCCGATACCTCGGCGCAAATTGCCGAATATAGTAGCGCCGGGCGGGTGCCGATTTTAATTGCCGGACAAATCACGATTTGGGATTCGCTCGCTATTTGTGAATATTTGGCCGAACAATTTCCTGACAAAGACTTGTGGCCCGAGGATGTGGCGATGCGCGCGATGGCGCGCTCGGTGTGCGCGGAAATGCATTCGAGCTTTTCCGGTTTGCGCAACGCCATGTCGATGAATATCAAAATGCATTTTCCGGGCAAGGGCCGCACCCCTGCCGCCCAGGCCGATATTGGCCGGATCAGCGAAATTTGGGAAGATTGCATGTCACGCAATGGTCACCAACAATACCTGTTCGGGCAATTTTCGATTGCCGATGCCTTTTTCGCGCCGGTAGTGATGCGCTTTCACACCTATGGCGTCGCGCTGGCCCCCGCCTTGAATGCGTATTGTGAGCGCGTGCGTGAGCATCCGGCGGTGGCGCAGTGGGTGCGCGAAGCGCTGGCCGAAGTGGAAGTGATCGCCTCGCACGATTTGCCGCCCGAAAGCTGAGTGCGCCATGAAAGTGTATTTGGTAGGCGGTTCGGTGCGCGATCAATTGCTGGGCGTGAGCAGCCAGGATCACGACTATTTGGTGGTGGGCAGCAGCCCCCAGCAAATGTTGGATGCGGGTTATTTGCCAGTGGGCAAAGACTTCCCGGTGTTTTTGCATCCGGGTAGTCATGATGAATATGCCTTGGCGCGCACCGAGCGCAAAACCGCGCTGGGGTATACCGGCTTCGCCTTTCATACCGCGCCCGACGTGACGGTCGAGCAAGACTTGGCGCGCCGTGATTTAACCATCAACGCTATGGCACGCACAGAAGATGGTGAATTGATTGATCCCTTTGGCGGCCAGCGTGATTTGGCCGATAAAGTTTTACGCCATGTTTCCGCCGCCTTTGAAGAAGACCCGGTACGTATCTTGCGGTTGGCCCGCTTTGCCGCGCGCATGCCCGAGTTTGTGGTGGCCGAGGAAACCATGGCATTAATGCGGCGCATGGTGCAGGCGGGCGAGGTGAATGCGCTGGTGGCTGAGCGGGTGTGGCAAGAATTGGCGCGCGGCTTGTTGGAAGCGCGGCCGGAGCGAATGTTTCAGGTATTGCAAGCTTGCGATGCCTTGCCGCACCTTGTACCGGAATTGGTGGATGCTGAACCCATCGTCTGGCAGGCATTGCGCCTTGCAGTCGAGCGGCAATTTAATTTGGAGCAGCGCTTTGCCACCCTGTTGCACCGGATGAGCAGTCAGGCCGATATCCGCGCTTTGTGTCAACGCCTGAAGGTGCCAAGTCACTGTCGCGATATGTTGGAAATGCTGGCACGTGAATTGCCGTTGCGTGAAAAATGGAGTGCATTGCAGCCGGAGCAGTGGGTTCATTTAATGCAGCGTTGCGATGCATGGCGCAAACCCCAGCGCTTCGAACAATTCTTGCAAGCCATTTGCGCTGTTTTCCCGCTGGAGGCACAATGCCAACACTTGCGCATGGCCTTGAATGCCGCGAAAGCGATCGATGCTGGTGCAATCGCGCAGCAATATGCAAACCAGACCGCGTTAATCGCGTCAGCAATTTTTCGGGCTCGGGTTGATGCAGTTACCGGGCTGATCGGCGTTCAGCCAGTGGGCGAGGCCACGGCATGAGGGCGTGGCGCTTGCCCGCCCTGGGTTTGGTGGCGCTGATCTTGCTCAGTATTTTGGGATTTTTGTATTATCAACCCAAATGTTTGATCTGGGGCGGCAAAATCAGGTTCTTCTTGATCTGCGTATCTTGGCATGAAATTTGTATGAATTTGTTTCAAAGAGAGCTATGGAGGCAGATTTGTAATAGAATCTTTCAAGTCTTGCAATCGCATTCGCAAACTGTAAGGGTAAAAAAGCATCCTGAGCAGGGATTGATTGATGGATGTTTACCGCAATTTTTGATATGATAGCGCTCT
>CAMBDR010000111.1 GCA_945864765.1 Janthinobacterium lividum
TGGTGGCATTATTTGCCATCGTGGCGACCATTATCAGCATCAGCCAAACCTGGCTGGCATCCACTCAAGACCGTCAATTATCGATCGAAGCTGAAACCCGCAATGGTCAGGTGGCGGTGCGCTTACTGGAGCAAATTGCCACTCAAGAATTAGAAAATGCAGACCATCGCCTCGAAACCATCATCAACCGGGCAATCGCCTTGAAAGTTCAGCCCGCACAAGTTGATGCGGCGATGCAAGATATCATTTCAAGCAGCTTGCAAAATAACCGATCCACTGGCGCTTATTTATTTACCAATATAAAAGGTCGGCGCTGGGTTAGCACAAGCGATTTTCCTCCCTATCTGTTTCCCAATGAAAGCCGCCGCTACATCAACGATTTACTGCAACACCCAAAAAATGAACAAGTCATTTTGGCCCGGCCCTTGCATCGATCAATCGATAACGAGCTGGTATTACCCATGGCCAAGAATTTGTACGACCACAATGGTGGGCACCTGGGTGTCGTGAGCACCGATATCAGTGTTGTCAGCTTTAGTACATCGTTCGCCAATGTAGCAAAAAATAGTCACGCCACCGTCGAGCTACTTACCAATAGTGGCGATGTCGTGGTGCGCAGCCAATTTGATGCTGAATCAAGCCATCCGATTCAGGCAGGTCACTCGGCTTTTTTCGATCTGGCCCACAATGCATCAGCAGAAAAGGTTTTGCTTGATCATCAATTGCCGGGAAAAACCGGGCGGCAAATGATTGTCTACCGAAAAAACCCGCACTTTCCTGTGATCACCGTGTTTAATCGGGATATGGATTCCGTCTTGGCCACATGGAAAGCCCGTACTCAGGATAGAATCTTATTTTCCGGCTTATTCATTGCGTTTCAACTGTTATTGAGTTACTTTTTGCTGCAACAAATTCGTGGCTTACACAAATCGCAAACTCAATTACGCAAAAACAAAGAATCTTTGCGCGAGAGCGAAGCCAAATTTGTCAATTTATTTCAACGCTCCCCTACCCCAATTGCACTCATTAGCCTGCAAACCGAGCGCATGATTGAAGCCAATGATGCACTACTGAATCAATTCGGTTTTTCACGGGACGAATTTATTGGGCGCACCCCTATCGAGTTACAGCTTTGGGTCAATTCTGCTGATCGGGCGAAGTATTTACAACAGTTGGCGCAAGACAGGTATGTTGACCGTTTCGAAGCCTTGCTAAACCATAAAAACGGGGGGCAAATGGTATGCATGGTTTCCTCACGCATGTTTTCTGAAAGTGAACAACACTTAAATATTTTCTCCATCACCGACGTGACCCATCTGCGCGAAGTGGAGCAAGAAATTCGTGATCTCAACCGCGAGCTGGAACAACGGGTTGCCCAGCGTACCCTGAAATTGGAATCGGCGCTGGAATCACTCAAAAGTATGCAGACTGATCTGGAACGAATTGCCATGACAGATGAACTGACTGGTGTCCCGAATCGACGCTTCTTTTTGCAACAACTGGAGCAAGAAGTACAACGCTCCCGCCGCCACCACCACCCGATGTGCCTTGCCATGTTGGATCTGGATTTTTTTAAACGTGTCAACGACCGCTTTGGCCATGCCGGTGGTGATGAAGTATTAAAACACTTTAGCAACTTTTTACGCACTCACTTACGTACAGAAGATCTGCTGGGACGACTTGGCGGTGAAGAATTTGCCATTTTACTGCCCGAAACCGACATCGATAATGCCTTATTTGTGCTGCAGCGCATTCGCGAAGCATTGGCGCAACAAACTCTGGATCAAGTTGCGCCTGGTTTTCGCTACACCTTTTCCGGCGGTATTGCAAGATTGCCCGAGGATGGCAATCTCGCTGCAACCACACTGTTGGCCAATTCGGATCATGCGCTGTATCAAGCCAAAGAAAATGGCCGGAATCAAATACGCATCTTCCAGTAAATCAACCATTTCTGGCGCAAGCGCATATCAACGCCAGCATCAGGGAATATGGGTTTTGGTCACGGCGGGGTCGGAAATTTCAATCACACCAGCCCAGGTACACATGCATTTGGAGACATTATCCAGCGCCGGTTGATTGGCCAGCAACACCGTGGGCGCGCCGACGATCCAGGGCGCGGGCGTGACGGGAATGCAGGGCATGGGTGTCAATACCCCCATCGCCGCCGCCGTGGCCGCTGCCACCATCGGATTGGCGGGCGATTTGCACATACCGAAGGGCAAAATATTCACCATCGGGATGTGATCCATGATATTTGCGCCGGGCGTGCCTTCGGTGATCACCATATTAATCGGCAGCACCATCAGTTTGGACGGTGCTGCGCCCATACTGCATTTCAGGCTGGCCGTCATGCGCACATGAAAGTTGGAACTACCGCCGCCGCTGGCTTTGGCTGCCACGAACGATTCGAGCGATTGATCAAGTTTTGAGATATCCATTTGTTCTTCCTTATTTCGTCTTCAACGGCGCTACGCCAAATCTAATCGTCATAACCCGCCGGATTCATGTCCGCCAATTCCATCGCCTTCCAGGTAAAGGCCACGCCCCGGTTTTTGGGACCAATATAATGCAAATCAAACCCTGCCGCCGTTGGGTTAAAGGCAAAATTTTGCATCGCTTCGTACTCTTCGTGCGACACCGCCACCGTGCGCGAATAGATGCGCTTTTGCATGGCGGTGCGATCCATAAAACTGATTTGGCCGATGGCAAAGGGCTGGCCTTGCCGCTCGACATCATGTACCAGGCCAAAACTGGCGGTCGGGCCTTTGCCGTCACTCAATTCGTACCACATTTGATCGATCTGGCTATGCGTGTACGCGCCACCGCGATTTAAATCAGCGACATGAATGGTAACAGTAAGCTTGTCATCCAGTTTGGATGGTTCATCTGGCTTGGATTGATCGGTCATGATGCTGCCTTCGGGATGATGGTGGCGATTTCATCTTCCGGAAGCACGCCAGCCGCACTGCCTGGAGCAGGCGGGTTGGATTTCGGGATGATGGTGGTGATTTCATTTTCAGGCAGCGTGCCCGGCTCGCTAACGATGGCAGACGGGTTGGACTGCGGGATGATCGTCGCCATGCTATCGTCAGCATACGCGTCCTCGGCCGATGGAGCGGGTGGCGGCGGTAAAACATGTTCAATCGCCAAAACCACGCCACCTTTGATATGTGCACAAAAACGCTGCTCCGGGGTGTCCGGGATTTGAATATCGGATTCAAACATCAGCCAGATTTCACTTTGATCCGGCGCTTCCGATTGCGCCCACAGCACGTCCCACGGGTTCGCCGCTTCGGGCCATTTGCTGCGGTCGGCGATCACTTTGAAGCTAAAGGTGCCCACCGCCAAATGGACATCATACGGTGTCATGCCGGGGACGACCAGATTCGACAAAATCGCATCACGAATATCTTGCGAAAAAAAGTGCGGTTGCTCACTAAATACGCGCAACGCCTCTCTTCTTCGCCGAACACGCCCTGGCTCTTCCATATTCATCCACTCATATCGAAAATTAAATACGGTATTTTACACGAACTTGTACAAATTTACATCAAACCACCGCCTTTTCAAGCTCCTTGTCTACGTCCTGACCCAATTCCTTATGCGCCACGTCGCTGTCTACCTCATCCAGGCTCATTGGCAAGGTGTTCAAATGTGTACAATCGCCCCAACTACGCAAACTGAATTCACCATCTTGCCAGCTCAAGCGATTCACGCTGGCATTTAACACGGCAAAGGTGCGCGAGGTGGAGAGAGGAATATCGCAAGCGGCGCGATAGGCGCATTCCAGCACGCCGCCATGCGCGACCACGGCAATGCTTTGGCCCTGGTAGCGTGCCGCCCAACGCCCCAAAGCCGCGATGGTGCGCGTATAGAATTGACGAAAAGTTTCACCCTCACGCTCACCCGCAGGCATCAGGGCATCGGCATCGCGCGCTTGCCACAAGGCAAAAGCTTGCGGGTAACGGCGCGCCACTTCATCGTACTGCAAGCCTTCAAAAGCCCCAAAACAGCGTTCGCGCAAATCCTGATCAATTTGCACCGCGTGTATTTGACGCTGGTGCCAAGCAGCCACCGCTTGCGCGGTTTGTTGGGCGCGCTGTAAATCGCTGGAAATGATGGCGGCCAAGGGGGTTGCTTGCAAGCTGGCACCCAGAGCGCGGGCTTGCTGTTCCCCTTCGGCATTTAATGGAATGTCGATATGGCCTTGCAGCCGCCGCTCGGCATTCCATGCGGTTTCACCATGGCGGATTAAAATTATTTCAGTGGTCAAACGATTTCCTCTTAATTTAGTCAATTTACTTCATCACTTTACTTGGTCATATTATTTAACAACCTGATAACAGGCAACTCATTTTACTATTTTACGCAATCCGGGTTCAAACTATAAATACCCGTCACACTCGCTTGCGCCAAAACATGTCCGTCCAAAGCATCGCGCACGGCGCGTCCGTCAAACTTACCTTCCAACGGAAGTTGCGCAATATCCAAAGCGTACAAGGTAAAAATGTAATGGTGGACAATACTATCATTCCAGGGTGGGCAGGGGCCATCATACCCGAAATAGTCGCCCGCCATGGCGGCATCGCTTGCAAACCAGCCAGTATAGTCGTTTATTGCATGACGCATGAAAACCAGGCATTCCGGGCCGGGTTTTCCGCCTGCGGTAATGCCGCTGGAAAAAGCACCGGGGGTGACACAAACCATATTGGGTGGCATATCGACCAGGCACCAGTGAAAGAAATCCACCCGTGGCAAGTCCGCCGGGATGAGTTTGCCTTCCTGATTCACATCATCACCCCGGCTTGGCACGTCGGGGTCATGGCAATTCAAGGCAAACGATTGTGTGCCTGCGGGCGCATCGCTCCAGGCAAAATGCGGGTTATGGTTGGCTGCCATGCGGACATGGTTGGGCGTTACCTGACCGCCATCATCGCGGTCAATGGCACAAAACGCATATTGCTCGGGCATGCTCGCGCCGTCGGCGAAGGAATCACTCCATAGTTTCATTGTGTTCTCCAATTTAAATAATCAAGCACTTCACATACTGGTTAATTCGACTGCTACCAAATCGTCACCGGCCCGTCATTCGTTAAACTCGATTCCGCAGAACTCAAAACACACCATTAAATTACAACAAAGCGGCGCGGATTCGCCAAAGAAAGCCGGACTACTGGCGCGGCTCCTTAACCTCGCTCAGCAAGGTTCTCTCAGCACCACGGCGGCAGGTTGCCAGCCATAGCTTACTTATTCCTCCCCTACCTGGCAAGCGAATTTTGTGAAACAGTATAGCGACATCCGGTTCGTGGCAGATCTAAGCAAGCCAAGAGTGAACCCAAATGGGTGGTGAATGTGGATGCGGACGGTAATGCGCTGGGGTATCGGCAAGCCGGGTTTGGGATTGCGGGTTCCAGCACGGTGAATGGGCCGCAGTATGCGTTTGGCGTTCGGGCAGGTCAATTGGAAGTGGCCAGTGGGGTGATCATGATTGATGGCACGCAAGTGAGCTTTGGCGGTGGGGATGAAGCCTGGGTGAATGCGGCGCATTCTGGCGGCAAGTTTATTGACGTGGGGCCGTTTCCGCGCACGGTATCAGTGGTGTTGAACTTTTTTGCAGAGCCGGGAGCAAGGATTATTAGCCCGACGATTTTTATTATGGGAGCCAAGCGCTGATGGCAGAGTTTTATGTGGTGGAAAATGGGTTTTTAGTGTCGCACGGGTATGCGCAAGATGGGTGTGAGGCTTTGCAGTCCAAGCCGGGGCAAACGGTGGTGCTTGGGTGCGTGCCGGGGTATGCGCAGGAAGCGGTGCCGTATGTTGGGGCCAAGTGGGAGATTGAAAAACGCTGCTGGGTGGATGGGCGTAGTGATGACGAGCGGGTGATGCAGGCGCAGGAAGGTGTGATTGCGGCACGGCGGGCGGCTTATCCGCCGTTGGAGGATTTGGCGGATGCGTGGTATTGGCAGGCGCATGGAGATGAATCCAAGCTGGCAGACTATTTGATGCGGTGCGCTTTAGTTAACGCAACAATCAAGAAAAATAATATGTGACTTCTAGTAATATTTCACTTATAACTGACTTGCATCAAACTCAGGGCATTGGAAAAATCGCCATTTCGGCACTGCAATTATGCCCGCAGTTTCTGTTGCGCCGCTTGGCCCTTGCCCGGTTCCACTACCTCAAATATTTTTGGATAAGCCCGCAAATAATACCCATCTGCCTCCTCTCCAGTTAAATGCATTAATGCTGAACGCCTGCCAAAATAATGGGTTATGCCCGCGAGAAAAAAGGCAAAGACACCATACAGCAATAAAATCCAATCGACGCCTGTGTTTTTCCCCAAGACGCCAGCCAAAGCCATCCCACCACCCGCACCCAATTGGGAAATCATAATATTGATTGCCGCCAACCGCACCCGATATGGTCCCGGCACGGCCAGTGTGCGCTGGCTTTGGCCATTTAACTGGTAAACTGCCACGCAGAGGCCGATCATAAAATAAACCAGCGCCAATAATACGGGCAATTCTATCAACCCGATTGCGATATTTCCAACCCCGATACCCGCAGCAGCGAGCACCATGGCAGGTAACATGCCCCATTTTTTATTGTACCAGTGGCTAAACACCAAATAACCGAACAAGCTACCAGCAAAAAAACTTGCCTGTATCACACCAAACCAATCCGCGCCGAGGCGGAGAGATTGAATTTTAAGTGGCAAAAGCAAACCAATCAAAGGGATGGCCAGCATATTGAACATTAACATCAAGCACGTCCAATGCCGCTCAACCGGGATCAGCCACTTGACACGAAAACCCTGCAATACATCATTGGCCCAGCTTCGCATATTGTGCCCGGTAGCTGGCAGCGTTGGCGCAATCTGAACCCGGGAAAATGCCAGCACCGCCAGGAAACTGGCGAGCACCACACCCCACAATGCAGAAATTTGGCCAACGCTGGCCAATATGGCACCGCATAGCAATGGCGCAGCAATGCGCGCGCCTGCCTCCAGTGCTTTTTGTCTGCCCATCAGCCCAGCCAATGCGCCAGCTTTTACCAATTCGGCCAGCGTCGCGCCAACAAGCGGTTGAACCAGGCCAAATGCAATGCAGGCAACCAGGTCAATCAACAAAATTGGCAGGAGTCGGAACGTGTTTTCATTAATCAAAAAAACACGCCCGACCGCACATACGACCAAAATCAACATACCGATTAACAGCAAACCTTTCCGGCTTAGTCGATCACCCAATGGTGCCAAGAGAGGAACACCCACCATTGCGGCAACGGAAAGCGTTGTACTGTACAACGCCAAATCACCGCTTTCGCCTCTGCTGACGATGATCCATGAAACTGCCGTACTCCACATGCCAAAGGAGAAAAAAGCCAAAAAGTGGCCCGTAAGGAACCACATGGCATTGGTGCGAACAGATTGTTCCGTTGCCGATTGTTGATTCATTGTTTGTCTGTGAAATAATTAAAACTTGCCTTCACCGGCAAAACGCCAATGCTTCACAGTAATTGCGCCTGGCTTCAAACCGATACCCAAGTATTTCGCCAAATGGGCTGAATTCGTGTAGACATCTTTTTTGATATCAAAAAAATCCATGTCATACCAATTGACGCCCAGCACAACGACGCCACCCGGCTCATTGGAACCAACGATCCGATCAACATAGGTCATACTCCAGTCCCAAAGCATGAGTTCTTCCGGGCGGTTCCGCAAGTGTTCATCGGACAACCGAAGTTGTTCTACACACCGATCAATAATCTCATCGTCGTCGCAAACAATCCGGCATTCAGAATGGGCAACCGTTGGTTTGTTAATGCGCAACGAGGGATCAGCGTCGCCATATAAAACCACCTTCCTTACAACATCTGGTACACGCATATCCATATTTTGCCCCCTTATTCAATTCGAGAAAAATATTCAATCGATAAAAATATAACAGGCAAGGGGGTGAAACCGCCAACATAAAAAAACCGTTTACAACAATCAGTTGGCGAGCGATGAACTTTAACACAAAGGTTTGGAAAGATACGTAGATTTTTGTTGTAGCGAAAAAAAATTTCCACTTGGAAATTATTTGATATGCGTAACTATTCAGTCCATTGGCCGTTATGCCGTCATTCCCGCGAAAGCGGGAATCCAGTGCCAGCGCGGAGTAGAACAGTCAACGACATCTTGGGAAGACATCTTGGGACATCCAACGACATCTTGGGCCATCCAACTTAAAAAGTGGGTGTCCTTTCAGCCCCTATCCTTTCAGCCCCTACCTGCAAATTCCGCTTGGCAAACGCCATACAAAGTTCTTCATCTTCCAAGAGGCTGTCACTTTGCAGCTTGAACGGAATATTTATTCCCGTGATCTGCCCACACCACGTAGGCACGCTTTGATTTTCAGCACATGGCGGCGCATTTAGCACTTCGACCAGTCGTTCGATGATGCTGGCTTTCACCGCTAGCCTGATTCAGCGCCCATTGTGCCGCATGGTCATCTTTTTTCAAATTGCGCAGCACAGCGATATTGCACCGCTACGGGAAGCACTGTGCCGCCAACCCGGTGATTCGGTGCATTACACAGCAAAAGCAATACCAAGACTAACGCAACACCCAACAGGCCGACACCAGCACACCTTAAGCAATACAATTTGTGCCCCACAAAAGATGAATCACCAAATTTGGCCGTGCAAATTGTCGTATTTTTATCACAGCGCCAAGTGGGCGCTACCTGGTAAAAGGTTGAAATATTCTGCTGCGGTAGCAAAATTTTTGCCAAAAATGAGATTTTTTCTGTAGAATTCAAAAATACTAAAAACGCACCAGGGTAACGGGCTTGTTGTTCTCAGGTAGGGTGGTAATAAGCAAAATACTTTCATATGAGAATTTTTTTGTTATTTTGGTGGTTTAAAGTTATTTTGTTTGATTTTTATTGAGGAATGGGTGTATGGCAGACGAAGCATTTTGCAAGCGCTTGTTAGCATTGCGGCTGGGGCAGAGCTGGACGATTACAGAAATATCGCGCATTACCGGGCTAACGGAACGCAGTTGCATTGCCTATGAGCGCGGTGAAACCCCACCCAGCTATAAATTCTTGATAGGTTTGCGGGATGCGGGTGTCGATATTGCCGGGTTGCTGGGCGCACCTGTGCGGGAGCCGCACCCGCTGGAACTGGCCGAATCCGTCATCACCACGGCGGCGCAATACAAGGCCACGCTGGACGCCATTTCTGCGCTGTTGGCCATTATGTCGGACAGCAAGGCGCGCATTTTAAGCGATGAAGAAGAATTCATTTTGGCGTCGTATCGTTCCGCCACGCC
>CAMBDR010000112.1 GCA_945864765.1 Janthinobacterium lividum
GGCCGTAGTTGGGTAAACAATGTTACCCCAGTGGTGTTGTTAGTGTTTGGCCGCTGTGCCAATGCTGGTCTTGCAGGGTGTCGAGCAGATCTTGCATTTTCTTTTTCGATTGCTTATCGTGTACTGGCAGTACCAGTACATCCCCCGCGCTGGCCCAGCGCAGCAAAGCGCAGGCGGCTTCCACTTCGGGCAAGATCAGCTCGATTTTTTGCGCCGCCATGCCCGATTCCAGCAAGCTGGCATGCAGTAAGGCGGGCACTTCACCCGGCTCGCGGCCACGCATATAGCCCAGAATGTCTTTGAGGATGATGTGATCCGGCGTAAAGCCAGCGGCGGCTTTGGCCAGATCGGCAATGGCTTCGTTGCTGCGGTTGCCCGCTTGACCCAGTAGCAAGCCAATACGACCCTGACCCTGGCCCTGGCCCGCCAAGCGCAACCCTTGCGCTACCGTTAATAAGCCGCTCAAGCCTTCCGGGTTATGGGCATAATCGAGCAATACGGTGATATCGGCCAGGTTCCAGCGTTCCAGCCGCCCCGGATTATCGTGCCGGGACAGGCCGAATTGGCTTAACACCTGCGCAATGTGATCGGCTTTTATGCCGATGGCAAAAGCACTCAGTGCTGCCCCGGCGCAATTGGCAATATTGTAGTGCGCGCTGCCTTGTACGGTGAGCGGCATGGCCTTGACCGCGCCCAAATCGACTTCCTGATTGTACGCAAACAGTAGCAAACGCCCCGCTTGCACGCCGCAGCACAAGCCGCCTTGAGCGCGCTGTGCTTGCAGCGCCGGATGCGCATAATCGTGGGCGAACAAGGCCAGCGCGCCGGGCAGGTTGGCGCTGTGCGCGGTATGCGCGGTTGAATCTGCGCTGGCTTGGGTCTTGGCGTAAGCCAGTAATAAAGGATCATCCGCATTCAGCACCAGTGTGCCGTGCTGTTGCACGGCTTGCGCCAATACCAATTTGACCTGGGCCAAATCGTGGATATTGTCGATGCCGTATTCGCCAAAATGCTCGGGGCTGACATTGGTAATCAAGGCCACCTGGGCCGAATCGAGTGCCAGCCCCCGGCGCAAAATACCGCCGCGCGCCATTTCCAGCACGGCGAAATCAATCCCGCTTTGGCGCAGTACGTTGCGTGCGCCACCGGGGCCGGAAAAGTCGCCCGCTTCCAGTTGCGCGCCATTAATAAACACGCCGTCGGTGCAGCAATAGCCCGTGTGCTGCCCGGCATGGCTGGCCATGGCGGCCAGTAAGCGTACCGAGGTGGTTTTACCATTGGTGCCGGTGACCAGCAGCGTTGGAATGCCATGAAGCTGCGGCCATGCCACACCCTGAAAGGCGGGTAGTTCGGCCAGCGGCCAGCTTTGGCTGCCATTGCCAGTGCCCAGGGTGAGCAGTTGATCGTCCAGCAGCACCGGGATTTGCCGTGCATTGGCATGCTCAATCAAGGCCATCAGGCCAGGGTTGCGCTGTTGCTGGGCGCGTTGCGAGAAGACCCCCAACGCACTGGTAAAAGTGGGGATGGCCGCATGCAGGGCCTCATATTCTGCATGATATTCTGCCCGATATTGCGCCCGATATTGATTTTGGCCGCCATGCAGCTGCCAGCCCGAGCCAATTAGGCCCACCGCCATTTCCCAGGCCCATTCATTCACATCGGTGGCCAGCATGAGCTGATCCAGCGGGGCTGTCAGCGCCAAAATAGTGGCACTGGCGCAGGCACGCAGCACCAGCGTGGGCGAACCACAGCCCGAACCACAGCACCAGCCCAGCGCGGCGCTCATTTGCGTGACCAAGGTGCGCCAGCGGGCGAGGGCACCGGCATCTTGCGCCAAGGGGCCGAGCGCTTCCAATACCGCGCCAGTGGCGTGGGTGGCCGGCAACCAGACATTGGGGCCGGTTAAACGCCGTGAATCGGCAAAACAGGTTTTTGCTTCGGTATTCAGTCTGCTGCCTCTTTGGTATAACGCACGCCACGCTCATCGCGGATAAAGCCCGCGCTTTCGATGTCGCCCGTGTTGATCACTTCCTCTTCCACCCGTGAGGCCTGTGGTGGTGCCACGCTGGGTGCGCGCTCCACGACCGGGCCAGTGGAACGGAACTTGGTAATTTGCTTCCATGAACGGGTCAGCGCATCGGCAAACACCAGCAGTAAATCGCCTTGCTGCGCCATGATTAGCGCACGGTCAATTGCTTCCTGTTCATCGGGAATGATTTCGATGGCGTCTTCTGCCACACCGATTTTTTGTAGTTCCGCCGATAGCATGCGCGGAATTTCATCACTGCCACGGCCACGCAAGCTGTCGTCGCGGCGGCAAATATAATGATCAAACCGACCCGCCACCGCTTGCGCAATGGCCAGAATATCTTCATCGCGGCGGTCGCCCGGTGCCGACAGCACCACGATGCGCCGCCCTTGCACGTCCAGCCGCACCGCCAAGTCCGCCATGGCTTGCACTGCATGCGCATTGTGGCCGTAATCGAAGATCACCTTGAACGGATGTTCATTGAAAATATTCATCCGCCCCGGTGCCTGGAAGAAGGTGGTGTCAAAGGTGCGTAAGCCTTGGCGGATCGCATCGAGCTTGATGCCCAGCGAAAACGCCACCGCCGCCGCAAACATCGCATTTTGCACATTGTGTAGCGCCCGCCCTTCCAGCGTGGCCGGAATCAAATGCGTCCACACCAGCGGAATATGGCCGCCCTTGTCGTAGAGCGTAATCATTTGCCCGTTCACGCCCGCCTCCAGCGCACAGGCGCGCCCACCAGCGCGGATATGCTCGCGCACCACCGGGTGGGCCGGGTTGAGCGTGACGTAGCAAATGTTTTTGGCGTCGGTATGGGCCGACATTTTCAGCACCAAGGGGTCGTCGGCATTGAGCACGGCGCAGTCTTTGGCCACTTCCACCAAAATGCGTTTGACTTCGGCCAACTGTTCCAGCGTGTCGATGCCTTTTAAACCCAAGTGGTCGGACTGCACATTCAGCACTGCGCCCACATTCACAAACGGCACGCCCATGCCGGAGCGCAGCAAGCCGCCACGTGCGATTTCGAGCACGGCGATATCAATTTGCGGGTCGGATAACACCATGCGGGTGGAAACCGGGCCGGTCATATCGCCTTCCACCGTGCATTGGCCATCGACGTAAATGCCATCGGTGGTGATCAAACCAGGGGTAAAGCCCGCCATTTTGGTGATATGCGCCAACATGCGGGCAGTGGTGGTTTTGCCGTTGGTGCCGGTGACCGCAGCAATCGGCACGCGCGAAGGGCTGCCGGGCGGAAACAGCATATCAATCACCGGGCCGGCCACGTCGCGCGGTGTGCCCTCGCTTGGGGCCACGTGCATGCGGAAACCGGGTGCGGCATTACATTCGCAAATGCCGCCGCCGATGCGTTTATAGCTCTCGGCAATATTGGTACATAAAAAATCGACCCCGCCCACATCCAGCCCGATGGCGCGGATTGCACGCACCGCCATGTCGCGGTTGTCCGGGTGGATGATGTCGGTTACGTCGGTGGCAGTGCCGCCGGTAGAAAGGTTGGCGGTCGAGCGTAAATACACGATTTGGCCTGGTTCTGGCACGCTCTCTGCGTTCAGGTTGGCACGTTCCAGCATGGTTTGCGCCTGCGCATCCAGCACCAGCCGGGTCAGGACTTTTTCATGGCCGACGCCGCGCCGGGGGTCTTGATTCACCATCGCGATCAGTTGCGTGACGGTGTTGACGCCATCGCCCACCACATGGCCGGGGGTGCGCCGGGTGGCGGCTACCAGTTCGCCATTCACTACCAATAGCCGATGGTCGTCGCCTTCCAGAAACGATTCGACGATGACGGAACTGGAATGTTCTTTGGCCGCCTCAAAGCCGGCCCGCACTTCATCATCATTCATCAGGCGGATCGAAATGCCGCGACCGTGGTTGCCGTTATACGGTTTGGTGACGACCGGAAAGCCGATGCGCTTGGCCATGCGCACGGCAGAATCGGCACTACGCACCAATTCCTGGCGCGGCACGGGTAAGCCGTGGTTGGACAGGATGCGGTTGGTTTCATCTTTATCGCCCGCCAGTTCCACCGCAATATAGCTGGTGCGCCCGGTGACGGTGGCCTGAATCCGTTGTTGATATTTGCCGTAGCCGAGTTGGATCAGCGATTGATCGTTTAAGCGTATCCATGGACTATCGCGCTCAATCGCCGCTTTCACCAACGATGCGGTGGAAGGGCCGAGCGCATTTTTTTGCGCATAGCGGATAAATTGTTCCAGTTGCTCGGGCCAGTTCCAGTCGTCCGGCACCAGGCCCGGGCTGCGCAGTTCGGGCGGCAGTAATGATCCGAGTAATTTCAGTGCCAACTCACCTGCGGCAATGCCTTCATCACGCTGGGCGTATTCATACACCACGGTGTAGACGCCAGGTTGGTCGGCGCTACGGGTTTTGCCAAAGGTCACATCGGGCGAACCGGCCACGTTTTGCAATTCAATCGCCACATGTTCCAGCACATGGCCCAGCCAAGTGCCTTCGTCTTCACGCAGGCGGCGCAAAAAGCCACCGGCGCAGCGGTAAGAGCAGCCATGTTCGGCCAAACCCGGCAGCGCGGCAATTAAGCCTGCAATGAATGGTTCACCCAGGCGCGCGGTAGGCCAGGCTTCGAGCTCTTCCAGATCAAGATCGAGCTTGATGACCGGAAAATGTGCATACAGCGAAGGCCCGACAAAGACTAAACGATTAGAAATACGCATGGCCGTACTCTCCTTTAGATAAGTTTAATTGCGGCTTTTGATTAAAGTGCCAGCCGAAGCGGTACGAGTATGTAAATTGAAGGTAGCGCCGGCAGTTAAAATATGCAAGGTCAGGCCCAGCATGCAGACGGTTTCACCGGCCGAGACTGCATCCATGGAAGAAAAGCGGATACCGCCCGCATCCACCACGGTAATGCCGCCGCTGCCTTCCACTTCCAGCGTATTGTCTGGCCCGATGAAGGCGGCGGTATCTTCATCCAGACCAATGCCCACCGGGAAGGGGTTGTAAGCCAGCGCGGCCAGCAAGCGCCCGAGGCGGTCGCGCTGGCGGAAATGTTGATCGATCACAAAGCGGTTGGTGAGCCCCAAACCGGGGGCCAGGCTGACCGAATCGGCCACGGGTGAATGGCCTTCCTGGCCAAAGGCAATCATATGTTCGCTGATAAAGCTGGCCCCGGCGCTGGTGCCTGCAACATGCACGCCGCGTGCGTTACTGGTGCGCATGAGTTTGGCGACGCTGGTGCCGCCCAAAATGGTGGAGAGTCGTAATTGATTGCCGCCGGTCATGAAGATGCCGCTGGCGCTGGCCATGCGTTCGAGGCGGCCTGGTTCTTCGCAATCGCGGCGGGTATCAAAATCGATTGCGCTGACGCGGCCGGCACCGAGTTCTTTAAAAATGCGTTCGTAGCGGGAACCGGTATCGGCCAATTTGCTGGCGGTGGGAATGACGATAATATCGGCATCGCGCCCACCGCATAAATCGACGAAGCGTTGCAAAATGACGGGTGAATTTTCTTTTTCTTCTGCACCGCCGATGGGAATAATCCAACCGCGCTCATTTTCTTCCAGTACTTTACTTGGACACATCTGCAATCCCCTTTTGGTGGCTTATTTTTGTAGCTTATTTTTGTAGCTTAGGTGATACTTCTTTTGACGCGTTTTTGGCTTGTGGCACAGAAGGTTCATTATATCGACAATGACGGCGTGCACAATGGATGCGGCCGGGTTGGCCCAATTGTGGGCCGGATTGTAGGGCCAATCGCAGGCCGATGTGTTGCGGGTGAACAACCGCGTATAAGAACTACCTTTATAGCATGGCTCTGGGGAGGCTGATCAAAATGAAATGAATTTGTGTAAAACAGGTAATTTATTTAGGTGTGAATGGGTAAAAGAGGACCTTCTCCGTGTACACTGCCTCGGTTTTATGCGCGGCTTATTTGCCAATTTGATATTGCCATTTACTTATTTTCGAGGAATTCCAATGAAGCCATTGTTATCTATTAAAGCAACAACATTTGCTGTCGCCGCCGCCTTACTTGTCAGTGCCTGTGGTGGCGGTTCCGGCGTGTCTGAGAGTGCGTCCAAATTCAAAACGCTCGATGGCAAGCAAGCCTTGGTGATTGGGCATCGTGGTGCCAGCGGGTATTTTCCGGAACAGACGCTGGAAGCCTACACGCTGGCCATTTCCATGGGGGCAGACGTGGTGGAGCCCGATCTGGTGGCAACCAAAGACGGTGTGTTGATTGCGCGCCATGATATTACGCTCAATGCCAGCACCAATGTTGCGCTGCATCCGGAATTTGCCAGCCGCAAACATGCGGGGGAAAACGGCGACGGTGAAGCGGTGGCCGCCGATTGGTTTATCAGTGACTTTACCCTGGCCGAAATTAAAACCCTGCGCGCGCGCTCGCCCAACCACGCAAGCGCCAAACTGTATGACGACCAGTTTTCCATCATCACCTTTCAGGAATTGTTGGATTTGGTCAAACAAAAGAGTAAGGATTTGAACCGCACCATTGCGGTTTATCCGGAAACCAAAAACCCCAGCTATCACCTGGCCTTGTTCCGCGCCGGCCAAATTCCAGCCCGGCTGGAAGACACCCTGGTCAAAATGATCAAGGACAATGGTTTAAACACCAAAGACGCACCGATCTTTGTGCAAAGCTTTGAGCCGGGCAGCCTGAAATACATGCGCTCCATTGGTTCGCTGGTACGTCAGGTGCAGTTGATTGATGCCTATGACGTGGATTTCAAGACCGGGCAAATTGTGTATGGTACTGCGCCCGGCAACTTGGTGTACAGCCAACCGACCGATTTCAAACTGGCGGGCGACACGCGCTTGTTTGATTATTTCCTCACCGCCGCCGGTTTGGCCGAGGTAAAAACCTATGCCGACGGGATAGGCCCCTGGAAGCCGATGGTGATACCCGTAAAATGCACGCTGGACGCCAGCAACAATTGCCGCGACATGGATGGCGATGGCAGCTTTAACGGCTATTCCGACTCCACCAGCCAGACCCCGACCACGCTGGTAGCCGATGCGCACAAGGCGGGCTTGTTTGTGCATGAGTACACGTTCCGTAGCGAAAAAGGTTATTACAACCTGCCGCTGGACGCCAAGGGCGATGCGACCAGCGAATTGCTGCAACACTATCGTGCCGGGGTGGATGGTGTGTTTGCTGACCAACCCGATCACGCCGTGATTGCACGGGGGGCTTATTTGCAGGAAATTGGGGCCAAATAAACCCGCGTTAATCAGGGCAGCCAGCAGGGTTGGATTGTGGCGTTAAAGGAAGTGGCGAGATGGGCGGCGGCGTCTTGAGTGGGCAATTGCTTGACAAACTCCGCGAACAGCATTGATCATTTGGGCGAGAAACTGTCAGTATTAATCACCCAGGCCAACACCATCACCATGAAACCACTCATCAGCAGCGCCAAAAACGCCCAGTTGAGTTGCCCCTGATTTACCAGACAGCTTTTTTGCAACTTGCGCAAGCTTTGGCTTACTTGCTCATTTTCGTTATAGATGAGCGCTTCAGACTGTTTTACCGAGATCAATTTTTGCAGATTGCTGAGAATGGCTGACGCATGGCCCTGGTAGTCGCGAAAGCGAGTTTGCAGCTCGCGCACCCGGTCTCTGATTTCCGGGGACTTGGTGCCAGGCAAGCCCAACGCTTGACTACCATTCAAAAAACCGTCAAGGATATCACTAAAGGTATTGGCATCTTTACCGAGTAAAAAGGCGGTTTCCGGGTTGATGCTATCGTTCGTAGCAAACTCAATGGCACTGTGTGCCATGCGTTGGCTCAACATGATTAATTGACTACTGCTAAAAATCTCACGTGGGCTGCCGCCGCCTTGCACCTGAAGTGTTTGTATTTGCGTGGCTAACGCTTCCAATATCGGCGTGAGTTTCGTCATTGCTTGTCGGCTGGTGCTCAAACTGATTAATTCCGGTTTCATGGCTAAAATGATGCCCGCCGCGTTGTTGGAACTGGCCCAGGTTTTTGTCGCGTAATCGAGTGTGCGCTTTTGCGTGTCGCTAAGGGGGGCGCTGCGCAGGCCCTGATAGTCACCCCCGTGCGCCAGTATTTTCAAGCCGCTATTCATTTCTTGAACACTTTCCTGCAACTGTTTAAAAGCCTCCAGGTTGCCGACCACGGCTTTGGGTGCGATTTTGCCTGTCCGTTGCGAGTGCATCTGCAAATTCGATATGATCAGGACAGAGGCGAAGCGATCTTGCTCTGCGTTGGAATACGAAAAAGAAAGCCCGAGGCTGACCAAAAACATAAAGCAACAAACGATCAGCAGCAGCTTCATTGGCGCGATACCTGTCCCCTGGGTACTGCCGGGGCTGGACGCAGGCGGATTAAATGGGTTTGACATGGTGAATTTCCCGTCGTGGCAAGAAGATCAGACGCATACTACCAGAATCAGGCGTGGTATTTTTCATTGCTTATGAATTGCTTGACAAACGGCCGAAATCCGTCTATTATCGTCCGCAGTCTCATCCACCAAGTGTGGAAGGAGCATCCGAAGCCCTGCCACAGCAATGTGTTGGGGCTTCAGTCTTTTCTGGTGGCCCAAAATGCATCGCGCTCCTTAATAAAAGATTGGCGACGATGTGGTTTCAGGCAGTAGGCCGTTTTCAGCAAATAATAGCGCGCCTCATCTTGGGTCTGGCGCTTTGCCAGTACCACGGCAAAATCATGCGCTTCGGCCCAGATGACGACATGCACCTCACTTTTACGCTGATTTTCCCACCATGAAACGCCAGGCCGCCCTGCATTCTGAATGCACCATGCAACCCAACTTATTCGCTCGCAGCGCGCCAGATCAGGAATGCGGTCGTCTTCGTTGCGGTTTTCTTTGTTCGGTGCTTCGGAGATCAGATGCCAGAAGCCATATGCTTTTTGTTTGGTGGTTGGTTGGAAGCGCACCCTTACCGGCGCGCCTTGAAACTGTAAGCTGGCGTGCGCAACCGTCGTAAGGTATTCTGCATAGATGGCATCTTCGAAACGAAGCCAATCACCGTTATAGTTGTTGAACGGTATTAATATCGGTGGTTGGCTCAAGATTTTGGCCTCCATACCAGCAAATTGAATTTATCGTCCGGTAGTGCCGCGCTTTGTTCAAGGCACAGGCCGGAACGCTGGCAAATATGGGCCACCAAGGCCAACTTGGCAGCGCTTCCCTGCATGCCGCGATGGACATAGCCAACCGCACCGATGAGTAAATCAGTCAATTGCAGCAGCAATACATCATGTGAATGTACCATCTCAATCGATTG